>JAGWNO010000043.1 GCA_028871235.1 Gammaproteobacteria bacterium | reverse complement strand
GCAACGTCTGCGGTCTGAAGGGCGCCCACAGCACCGAGTTCGAGCGCAACACGCCACATCCGGTCATCGCCCTGATTACCGAATGGCGTGATCGCGGCGGCCAGATGGAGAAACGCAGCGAGACATCCGATCTGGGCGGCAGCATGCGGCTCGGTGCCCAGGAGTGCCGCCTCGCCCCCGGGACGCTGGCACACAAGATCTACGGCAAAGACGCGATTTTCGAGCGCCACCGGCACCGCTACGAATTCAACAACAATTATCTGCAGACGCTTGCCAGGAAAGGCATGGTGTTCTCCGGCCGTTCCGTGGACGATCTGGTGGAGATGATCGAGTTGCCGGAGCATCCGTTTTTCATCGCCTCCCAATTCCATCCGGAGTTCACTTCCACACCGCGCGACGGCCATCCGCTGTTCACCGGGTTCATCCAGGCGGCGCGTGTCTATGCGAGCGCCCAGACGCCGCGTATGGCGGTGCAGGCGTGAAGCTCTGCGGTTTCGAAGCCGGCGACACCCGGCCGTTCTTCCTGATCGCCGGTCCGGATACCCTGGAGAGTGAGCAGCTGGCACTGGAAGTGGCCGGACACCTGCGCGATGTGACCCGCCGCCTGGGGATCCCGTATATCTTCAAAGGCTCCTTCGACAAGGCCAATCGTACTTCCGGGAAAAGCTACCGGGGACCCGGCATCGATGCGGGCTTGCGTATCCTCGCCAAGGTAAAAAAGGATATCAGCGTGCCGGTGTTGACCGATGTGCACGAGGACACACCCATCGAGGAGGTGGCAGCGGTGGTGGACGTGATCCAGACCCCCGCGTTTCTCTGCCGCCAGACCAATTTCATCCAGCGCGCCGCGCGCACCGGCAAGCCGCTCAACATCAAGAAAGGCCAGTTCCTGTCGCCCTGGGAGATGGCTAACGTGGTGGACAAGGCCCGCGCCACCGGCAACGGCCAGATCCTGGTCTGCGAGCGCGGTTTCAGTTTCGGCTATAACAACCTGGTTGTCGACATGCGCGGCCTGGCGGTGATGCGCGACACCGGTTATCCGGTGGTGTTCGACGCGACCCATAGCGTGCAATTACCCGGTGGCCAAGGCGGCAGCTCCGGCGGCCAGCGGCAGTTCATCCCGGTGCTGGCGCGCGCGGCCATTGGTGCGGGCGTGGCTGGATTATTCATGGAGACTCATCCGGATCCGGACAAGGCGCTGTGCGATGGTCCCAATTCCTGGCCGCTTGAACTCATGAGTGAATTGCTCGAGACACTTAAGGAAATCGATGGTGCGGTGAAGCGCAGGCCCTATGTGGAAGCGCGCCTGCCTGCGTAAATTGGTGTTTATTCATAATTCAAGAAATTCAGGGAAACTGCAGCATGGCCAAGATCGTTGAACTGCGTGCCCGCGAGATTCTGGATTCCCGCGGCAACCCCACGGTGGAAGTGGATGTACTCCTCGACACCGGCACCGTCGGCCGGGCGGCCGTGCCCTCCGGCGCGTCTACCGGCAGCCGCGAGGCGGCGGAGCTGCGCGACGGTGACCCGCGGCGGTACGGCGGCCGGGGCGTACGCAAGGCCGTCGCAAATGTCACGGGCGAGATCCAACGCCGTGTGCGCCACATGCGGGTGGAGTATCAGGAGAACCTCGATCGCGCGCTCATCGAGCTGGACGGCACACCGAACAAGGCCCGGCTCGGCGCCAACGCCATCCTGGGCGTGTCGCTGGCGGCGGCGCGTGCCGCTTCCCGTGAGCATGAGATGCCACTGTATCGCTGGCTCGGCGGCAGCAAGGCGGTCACGCTGCCGGTACCCATGATGAACATCATCAACGGCGGTGTCCACGCCGATAACAGCGTGGAGATGCAGGAGTTCCTGATTCTGCCGGTGGGCGCGCCCAGTTTTTCGGAAGCCCTGCGTTATGGAGCGGAAGTGTTCCATGCCCTCAGGAAGGTGCTGCACGAGCGCGGACTTAATACCGCGGTGGGCGATGAGGGTGGTTTCGCGCCGGACCTGCCATCCAACGAAGCCGCCCTGGAAGTCATCATGGAAGCCATCCAGCGCGCCGGTTACGCACCGGGCAGCGATATCTGCCTGGGGGTGGATGCGGCCAGCTCCGAATTTTACCGGGATGGCCGCTACCATCTGGAATCCGAGCACCAACAGCATGCACCCGCCGAATTCGCCGATTACCTGGCGCGACTGGTGGACCGTTATCCCATCCTCAGCATCGAGGACGGCATGGCGGAGAACGATTGGGAAGGCTGGCGCATCCTCACCCGGAAGCTCGGCCGGCGCATCCAATTGGTGGGGGACGACATCTTCGTCACCAACATAAAGATTCTGCAGCAGGGTATCGAGCAGGATATCGGCAACTCGATCCTTATAAAGGTGAACCAGATCGGCACGCTCACCGAGACGCTGTGGGCCATCGACATGGCGGTCGATGCCGGATACAGCGCGGTGGTGTCGCACCGTTCCGGAGAGACCGAAGACACCACCATCGCGGACCTGGCGGTGGGCAGCCGCGCCACCCAGATCAAGGCCGGATCCCTGTCACGCTCCGACCGGCTGGCCAAGTACAACCAGCTGCTGCGCATCCAGGAGTCGCTGGGTGCGAAAGCTGGCTATCACGGCCGGAATGCGTTTCCGGTGAAGCCCGGCGGCTGACATGATTCACCAGGAGCTGCAACCCAGATTTGTCCTGCCGGCGGTGTTATTGCTGTTGCTGCTGCTGTTCCAGTTCCAGCTGTGGTTCGGGCAAGGCAACCTGCGGGATGTGTGGAAACTCCAGCAACAGGTACACGCCCAGCAGGCAGAGAACGCCGAGCTGCTGAAGCGCAACCAGGCACTGGCCGCCGAAGTGCAGGACCTGAAGCAGGGCCGGGAAGCCAGCGAGGAACGGGCACGCACCGACCTTGGCATGATCAAGAAGGGCGAGACCTTCTACCAGATCGTGCAGCCGGCGTCCCCCCCTGCAGGCCGCTGACATGGGCAACGGCGCGCGTTTCTGGGCGGTGATCCCCGCCGCCGGCACCGGGGTGCGCATGGGCGGCGCCATCCCGAAGCAGTATCTGACGCTGGCAGGGCGCACGATCATCGAGCACGTGCTGGATATCTTCCTGTCGCATCCGGGCATCGCCGGTGTCACCGTGGCCGTGGCGGCCAGCGATTCTTACTGGCAACGCTATCTCATGCGTTCCCAGGGCAAACCGGTGCGCATCGCTGAGGGTGGTGAGGAACGCGTCCACTCGGTGCTGAATGCGCTGCAAAGTCTGCGCGACGAACTGGGACCGCAGGACTGGGTGCTGGTGCACGACGCGGTGCGCCCATGCCTGCATGTCAGCGATCTTGACCGGCTTATCGACACCCTGGCAAACGATCTTGTGGGCGGCATCCTGGCGGCGCCGCTGGTGGATACGGTGAAGCGTGTGGATGCGGAGGGCCGCGTACTGGAAACACCGCCGCGCCTCGGCCTATGGCGCGCTTTGACGCCGCAGATGTTCCGCTATGGTCTGTTGATGGCATCGCTGCAAGCTGCTCTCAAGTCAGGCCGTCCGCCCACTGACGAGTCGGCGGCGGTGGAAGCGGGGCACAAGGGCGAGGTGCGCGTGGTGGAGGGCCGTAGTGACAACATCAAGATCACCCGTCCCGACGATATCGCATTCGCCCAGGCCATCCTGATGGCGCGTGCCGGAGGCGGTCAGTGAGGATCGGTCACGGTTTCGATGTCCATGCATACGGTCCGGGCGACACGATCATCCTGGGCGGAGTGCGCATCCCTCACCATCACGGCATCCTCGCCCATTCCGACGGCGACGTGTTGCTGCACGCGGTCTGCGATGCACTCTTGGGCGCCGCGGCCCTGGGCGACCTGGGCCGGCATTTCCCTGACAGCGATCCGCGCTGGCGTGGCGCCGACAGCCGCAAGCTGCTGCTTGAAGTCGTGGAACTGCTGGCGGGGCGTGGGTTGGAGCCGCTGCAGCTGGATGCCACCCTGGTCGCCCAGGCTCCGAAGATGGCCGCCCACATACCGGCGATGTGCGCAAATCTGGCTGCAGACCTCAAACTCCCGCGCGACTGCGTGAATGTCAAGGCCACCACCACCGAAGGCCTGGGCTACATCGGCCGCGGCGAAGGCATCGCCGTGCATGCGGTGGCCTTGGTGGATTTCTTGCACACCAGAGCCTGATTTCCCATGCCGATGACACCCGCATGGGATTTTGCCCATGGTCCCGTGCGATGCCAGGCCCGCATCCGCACGACACCGGAAGATTTCCGTGTAGATGAAGTGCTGGGCTTCGCCGCCGATGGCGCGGGTGAGCATGTAATGCTCAAAGTGGAAAAGCGCGGTGCCAACAGCGCCTGGGTGGCGAAGGAACTCGCCCACCTCGCCGGCGTGCCGGCGCGCGCGGTGAGTTATGCCGGCCGCAAGGACCGGCATGCGGTGGCCGTGCAGCATTTTACGGTTTTCCTCGGCAAGCGTACTGAACCCGATTGGCTGGAGTATTCCCATCCGGAATTTCGCGTGCTTGCGGCTGCACGCCACCGACGCAAACTGCGCCTCGGCGCCCTCAAAGGCAACCGCTTCAGCCTGGTGCTGCGCGAGCTGTCCGTGCCGGCAAGTATGCTGCAACCGCGGCTCGAACATATCCGCCGGCAGGGAGTGCCGAATTACTTCGGTCCACAGCGCTTCGGCCGCGACGGCACCAATATCGAGCGTGCCGCGGCATTTTTCAGCGGCCAGATGTCCATCCACGACCGCAACCTGCGCAGTCTGCTGCTGTCAACTGCCCGCAGTCTCATTTTCAATGCGCTGCTGTCAAGTCGCGTCAGGGATGCTACCTGGAAGCAGATACTGCCGGGCGAAGTATGCATGCTGGATGGCAGCCACAGTGTATTCCACGCAGAAGCTGTGGATGGCGGGCTGTCGGCACGCGCACAGTCTGGCGACGTGCACCCGACCGGACCACTGTGGGGCAGGGGCGGTATCCGCCCCTCCGGGGAAGCAGGTGCGCTGGAAACCCGGGTAGTGCACGAATATGCTGAGTTTGCCCGGGGACTGGAAGCAGCCGGACTGCAAGCCAGCCGCCGCGCGCTGCGCTTGTGCATAGGGGATCTGCAATGGCAGTCAACGAACGACCGCACGCTGCGGCTGGAATTCTTCCTGCCTGCAGGCGCCTATGCCACGGCGGTGCTGCGCGAACTGACCGACACCGGTATTCAAGATGCAGGAGAGGCCGATGCTCACGAAGATTGAACACCAAGGGGTTCTGGAACTGCGGCTGACGCGGCCGCCGGCCAACGCCCTTAATCCCGTGTTGGTGCACGAGCTGCACGGGGCAATTGAGACCGCGCCCGCCCTGGGCGCCCGTGCGCTGGTGCTGTCCGGCGTCCCCGGCATGTTTTCCGCCGGTCTGGATGTGCCGGAACTGCTGCAACTTGATAGCCTCGCCATGGGTAAGTTCTGGCAGGAATTCATTGACCTGTTGCGCGTCCTCGCGCTGTCGCCGATACCCGTGGCGGCGGCGCTCACCGGCCACAGCCCCGCGGGCGGCGCGGTGCTGGCGATCTTCTGCGATACACGCATCGCCGCCGCTGGCGATTTCAAGATCGGCCTCAACGAGGTGCGGGTGGGCCTGCCGGTGCCAGCGGTGATCCACGGCGCCCTGAAACGGCTGGTGGGTGCCCGCGAGGCGGAGCGGCTGTGCGTGCAGGGATTGCTGGTCACACCGGATGAGGCACAACACGCCGGCCTCGTGGATCGATTATTGCCGGCGGAACAGGTGGTGCCGGCGGCTATTGACTGGTGCCGCAAGCTGCTGGCGCTGCCACCCCGGGCCATGGCTGCCACCCGCAGGCTGGCACGCGCCGATCTGACGACATTATTCGAGGAACTGGGCGACCGCAGTCATGATGAGCTCATGCACGTGTGGTTCAGCGCGGAAACCCAAGGCGCCATGCGGGCGTTGGTGGCGCAGCTGGCAGCGCGAGGCAAGTGACGTGGTTATCGCGGTCACGGTAACTGAGAAAGTAAAAACTTGAATGTATTGCTGCCCCGCCGCACCGCATACGGTACACGGCGTGCACAGGCAGGAGCCGTGTGTCCTGCATTCCTGGCTTACCCGCGTCTGTCCGATGGTGCGCGGACAGGAAGCCCGCGATATATTTCCTTAATCATAATTTCAAGGCCGGTCATGGACTGTTTAGCCCACGATCGCAAGCCGGATATTGAACAAATGCAACAAGCCGAGGACCAGTAACCCGGTACCGAGGATGAAACGCAGCGCGGTGAAACGTGCGAGCAACTTGTGGCCGAACATGATGCACAGACCACCGACGATGGTGAAGATCACCAACAGATTGATATTGATAATCATAGGCGTGACGCTCCTTGTGGACTTGTCAATGGTTGTTTAACAGTACGTACACCGCGCCGGTTCCGCCATCCGCCGGACGCGCCGAGCAGAAGGCAGTGACCTCATCCCGTTGCCGCAGCCAGCCGTTGAGTTTTTGCTTGAGTACCGGCCCGCGTGGACCGGAACGATTACCCTTGCCGTGGATGATGCGTACGCAGCGGATTCGCCGGCCGCGCACTTCCCGCAGAAATTCCGCCAGGGCGACCCGCGCCGCACCGCTGTGCAGGCCGTGCAGGTCCAGTTCCGCACCGACGCTGAAATGGCCGCGACGCAGCTTGCGCATTAGTGCAACCTGTACTCCGGGTCTGGCGTAGATGAGACCTTCGCCCACCAGCGGCTCATCGGGATCCGGCAGGCCCGACATGCTCTCTTCCAGTATTTCCTGTTGACTGGCGCGGGTGAAGCGGGCTTGCGGCCTGGGTTTCGGCCTGCGGCGCAGCGGTTTTGCCGGCAGCGGTCTGGCATCCGCCACCGCCTCGCGGAATAACCGTACTTCGTCGTCGCTGAGCTTGAATCTGCTGTTCATGGGTGCCATAGCCGGAGTGATAGTGAGTATATCAGGCGGTTTTTTACAGTATCCTAGTGCCCGCTTTTTCATATGCGGGATGCGCCAGCGTGAGAATTCTGCTCAGCAACGACGATGGCTGCCGCGCGGAGGGTTTGCGCTGCCTGGCCGAGGCATTACGCAGCTTTGCTGCAGTCACCGTAGTGGCGCCGGACCGGAACCGCAGCGGCACCAGCCATTCCTTGACGCTGGATACACCCATCCGCCTGCGCCAGGACGAACCGGGGGTGGTATGCGTGGACGGCACGCCTACCGATTGCGTGCATCTCGCCATCACTGGTTTGTTGGAGGACGGTCCCGACATGGTGGTCTCGGGTATCAACGCCGGTGCCAACCTCGGCGATGACGTACTGTATTCCGGTACGGTGGCGGCGGCCATCGAGGGACGGTTCCTCGGCTTCCCCGCGGTGGCGGTGTCGCTGGCCGGTGAATCGCCGCGCCATTTCGACACGGCGGCGCGTATCACCTGTGACCTGGTGAAGCGCCTGCTCACCAACCCGCTGCCTGCGGACACCATTCTCAACGTCAACGTGCCGGATGTGCCGCGGGTGGAGCTGCAAGGCGTACAGGCCACACGCCTCGGCCACCGCCACCGTTCCGAGCCGGTGCTGAAGGCCAGCGACCCGCGCGGCCGGCCCATCTACTGGATCGGGCCTCCGGGTGCCGAGCAGGACGCCGGACCGGGCACGGATTTCCATGCGCTGCGCCAGGGATTCGTCTCGGTGACACCGCTACAGATTGATCTCACCCAATATACGGCGCTCGATAACCTTTCCCAGTGGCTGCAGGGGATACCGTTGCCATGAACGCCACGGGTACCCGCGGCATCGGTATGACCTCGGCGCGCACCCGCGAGCGGCTGGTGGCGCGTCTCAAGGAGCAGGGCATCCGCGACGCCGCCGTGCTCAATCTGATCCGCTCCACGCCGCGGCATCTTTTTGTGGACGAGGCACTGGCGAGCCGCGCCTACGAGGACACGGCGCTGCCCATCGGCCTTGGCCAGACCATCTCGCAACCTTATATCGTGGCGCGCATGACCGAGGCGCTCATGGCGTCCGGCGCGTGCGGGAAAGTGCTGGAAGTCGGCACCGGCTGCGGCTACCAGACGGCCATCCTGGCGGCGCTGATGCGGCAGGTGTACACCGTGGAACGGCTCGTGCCGCTGCAGCAGCGGGCGCGGCAGACGCTCACTGCCTTGAAGGTTCGCAACGTGCGGTTCCGGCATGCAGACGGTGGCTGGGGCTGGCCGCAGCACGCGCCCTATGCCGGCATCCTGGTGACGGCCGCGACGCAGGCAGTGCCGCAGGCCTTGCTGCAGCAGCTTGCCGTGGGCGGCCGCCTGGTTATTCCCGTTGGCGGGGCAAACGGCCAGGAATTACTGCTTATCGCACGCCGTGATGAGACACACTACGAGCGGCAGGTCCTGGACCGGGTGAGCTTTGTACCGCTGGTGGGTGGACCGGTGTGAGGAGCGTATTCCGCGCCGTATTGTTGTGTTGGGTGGGCATCCTCATGCTGGTCGGCTGTGCCGGTGCCTTGCGGTGGAATCCGCCCGCACCGGCCGGCGGGAGTGGCGTCGCCGAGCCGCTGCCGCGCAGCTACGTGGTGAAACCGGGTGACACACTGTATTCCATCGCCTGGCGCTTTGGCCTCGATTACCACGACGTGGCGGCCTGGAATGACATCGGTGCCGACTATCTGATCCATCCAGGCCGGCAACTGGCGCTGGTGGCACCATTGATCGGCACAGCCGGCGCGCGGGTGGCATCCTCACCACCGCGCCCGGTGCTGGCAGATACCGGCTTCAGGCCATCCAGCTCCATCCACTGGATGTGGCCGGCAGCGGGCGCGGTCATCCGTCAATTCCACGCCGACAATACGCTGTCCAAGGGCATAGATATCAACGGCGCCCTGGGGACGGACATTCGCGCCGCCGCGGCCGGGAAAGTGGTGTACACCGGTAGCGGCATCATCGGCTATGGCAAGCTCATCATCATCAAGAACAGCGAGGAATTGCTGTCCGCCTACGCAGACAACGACCAGCTGCTGGTCAAGGAAGGCGATGTGGTGAAAGCCGGCGATCGCATTGCCACCATGGGCCTCGGCCGCGATGGCCAGCCGCTGCTGCACTTCGAGATCCGCTACAACGGCAAACCGGTGAATCCCCTGGGGTATCTGCCGCGCCGGTAGCGCTTGCATCGGCAGGGGAACCGTTGGCAAGATTAGTCACACGCGCTTGCTCGCAGGGCGTATAAGGGTGCCATGACGGGATTCAATCGGGACGGCAAGCCGGAACCGGAAGAGGAACTGCTTCTCGAAGTCGAGGGAGAGGAGCCCGTGTACGCGGGCGCCCTCCTGGGAGAGGAGCCGACCCTGGTGGCAGAAGTGGCCGCGGTGGCGCTGGTGCCGGAACCCGCGGAACCGGCCCAGCAGTTCGGCGAGGAGCAGCTGGATGCCACCCGCATGTACCTCTCCGAGATCGGCTATACGCCGCTGCTTACCGCCGAGGAAGAGGTCCATTACGCCCGCCGCGCCCTCCAGGGCGATGAGGCCGCGCGCAAGCGCATGATCGAAAGCAATCTGCGGCTGGTGGTGAAGATCGCGCGCAAGTACATCAACCGCGGCCTGCCGCTGCTGGATCTCATCGAGGAGGGCAATCTGGGCCTGATCCATGCCGTGGAGAAATTCGATCCGGAGCGCGGTTTCCGCTTCTCCACCTATGCCACCTGGTGGATACGCCAGACCATCGAGCGGGGCATCATGAACCAGACCCGCACCATCCGCCTGCCCATCCACGTCATCAAGGAGCTGAATCTCTACCTGCGCGCGGCGCGCAAGCTGTCACAGCAGTTTGACCGTGAGCCCTCGCCCGAGGAGATCGCCGAGCTGCTGGATAAGCCCCTGGATGACGTGAAACGCCTGCTGGGGTTCAATGAGCGCGTCACCTCAGTGGATACGCCCATCGGCAAGGACGGAGACCGGCTGCTGCTGGATGCCATCCCCGATGAGAACAACACCGATCCGTCACAGGCGTTGCAGGACGCGGATCTGCAGACCATAGTCGAGAAATGGCTGGTGCGCCTCAACGACAAGCAGCGGGAAGTGGTGGAGCGCCGCTTCGGCCTCAACGGCCACGACCGCGGTACCCTGGAGCAGGTAGGCAACGAGATCGGTGTCACCCGCGAGCGGGTGCGCCAGATCCAGATGGATGCGCTGAAACGTCTGCGTCAAATACTCGAAGCAGAAGGCTTATCGGAAGAATCGCTGTTTGAATGATTTTTACCCTGCCGCTCAGATCATGAGCAGCGCGGCGACCACCTTGCGATCCTCACTCACCAGCACATTGTAGGTGCGGCAGGCGGCAGCCGTATCCAGCACTTCCAGGCCGATGCCGCGCCGCTGGATTTCCGCCATGAGCCTGGCTTCGGGGAAGCGCAACGCCGGACCGGTGCCGATGATGAGGATTTCCGGCGCCAGCGCCAGTGCCGCCTGCAGGTGTTCCAGACTGATATCCTCGAAGCGCTGCGGCGGCCAGTTTTCCATGAGCGCCGTGGGCGTGATGACAAAACTGGTGCTGAGCAGCTTGTCGTTGACGTTGATTTGCCCCGGTGCGTAGGCGCGGATGCAGTTCACGCCGCCTGCGGGCCTGTCCATGGTGAATTTCATGGTCAATAGGGTAGGGGAAGCGGCATAATGGACACAAGCAGGTCTGCAGTTTCCCATGCAACTGACTCTGTTCCTCCCCGATCTTGTCAGCGCCAGCGCTAGTGCCTCCATTTTCCGGATGCCGGCATTGGAAACACTGCTGGCGCGGGCGGATACGCAGAGCGCGCCACAGAATGGCGACTTGGGCGTACTGGCCGAGATTTTCGGCCTGCCGGCGGATGCCGTGACGGTGGCGCCTTTCACGCGCCTCGCGGATACCGGCAAACGCGATGACGGCGTGTATTTCCGCGCGGATCCCGCGCATCTCGCCGCGGACCGGGATCAACTGGTGATGCTGCCGCAGTCGCTGCTGCAGGTGCAGCCGCAAGAAGCCAGTGCTCTCGCGGAAACCTTCAATCGCACCTATGCGGCTGACGGCTACGGGCTCGAAGTTCCTCATCCCGAGCGCTGGTATCTGCGCCTGCCCGCGGCCATCGCCTGCGTGACCCATGCACCGGCAAGCCTGGCGGGCCAGCCGGTGATCGATTACATGCCGGCAGGCGATGGCGCCACGCTGCTGAAGCAGCTCATGAACGAGGTGCAGATGCTGTTCCACGGGCATTCCGTCAATCAGGCACGGGAGACCGCCGGCATACCTGTCATCAACAGTTTCTGGCCCTGGGGTGGCGGGCGCCTGCCGGTCATGGCGGCGCGCGGCCCGGCATGCGTCATCACCGACTTGCCGCTGGTACTGGGGCTGGCGCGATTCGCTGCCAGTCGCTGCGAACCCTGGCCTGCGGCATTGGATGAACGCCTGGACGTGCCGACATTGCTGCTGGCAGTGGATGTCCGCGATGCTGCCGATAAATTGAGTGATCTGGAGCAGCGCCTGGCGGCACCCTTATTGGCGCGACTGCATGACGGCGGCATCGAGAGCCTGCAGGTGTATCCCGGCGGTAGCCGGATATTTCAGATAAGCCGGGCTGGATCACGCCGTTTCTGGCGCCGTCGCCGGCCGTTGTCTGAAATACTGCAGCTCACATGAAGCAACGTCGTATTGAACGCCGTGCGCTGCGCGCGGATGCGCGGTTTCCCGCCTCCCTGCATCCGCTGCTGCAGCGGATCTACGCCGCCCGTGACGTCGGCGATGATATGGAACTGGATAACGCGCTCACCGCGCTGCACGACTTCCACGGCTTCCACAATATGGACGCCGCTGTGGCGCTCCTCACGGACGCCATGCAGCGGCAGCGGTCCATCCTGATCGTGGGGGATTTCGATGCGGACGGCGCCACCAGCTCGGCACTCGCGGTGCGCGCCCTGCGCGGCCTGGGCGCCAGGCAGGTGGATTACCTTGTCCCCAACCGGTTTGAGTACGGTTATGGCCTTACCCCGGAGATCGTGGCGCTGGCGGCGCAGCGTCGACCGGACCTCATCATCACCGTGGATAACGGCATTGCCAGTCTCGCGGGTGTGGCGGCAGCCCGGAAAGCGGGTATTCAGGTGCTGGTTACCGACCATCATCTCCCTGCTGCCGAGTTGCCGGACGCTGACGCAATCCTCAATCCCAACTTGCCGGGCGATGGGTTTCCCAGCAAATGCCTCGCTGGCGTGGGCGTGGTGTTTTATCTGCTGCTGGCTTTGCGTGCGCACCTGCGGGAACGTGACTGGTTCGGGGCGCATGCCATCCCGGAACCGAATCTGGCGGCATACCTCGACATCGTGGCGCTGGGCACCGTGGCCGACCTGGTACCGCTGGACCACAACAACCGCGTGCTGGTGGCGCAGGGACTCGCACGCATCCGTGCCGGCCGCAGCGTACCGGGTATCCGCGCGCTGCTGGAACTTGGCAATCGTGAATTGCAGCGTCTCACCGCCGCCGATCTGGGTTTCACCGTGGCGCCGCGCATCAATGCCGCCGGCCGGCTTACCGACATGTCGCTGGGTATCGAGTGCCTGCTGACCGATGATATGGCCCGCGCCCAGACACTGGCGGTGCGGCTGGATGAGCTCAACCGTGAGCGCCGTGATATCGAGGCGCGCATGCAGGACGACGCACTCCAGACCCTGGAACGGATGGGTTTCAATGCCGACGATCCGGCATTGCCGTTCGGTCTGTGCCTGTTGCATGAGGATTGGCACCAGGGCGTGGTGGGACTGGTGGCGTCGCGTATCAAGGAGCGTGTGCACCGCCCGGTCATCGCCTTCGCTCGCGCCGCCGGCGATACCCTTAAGGGCTCCGCTCGCTCGGTCAAGGGCGTGCATATCCGTGATGCACTCGAGGCGGTCGCTACCCGCCATCCGGGGCTCATCGGCAAGTTCGGCGGCCATGCCATGGCCGCTGGCCTGACGCTGGCGGCGGATCAGTTCGCACCTTTTGCGCAGGCCTTTGATGCGGAAGTACGACGCTGGCTGTCCGTGGACGATCTCGCCGGCGTCATGCGTACGGATGGCGAGCTGACGCCGGAATTCCTGACGCTGGAGTGCGCTGAGTTGTTGCGGCAGGCCGGTCCCTGGGGGCAGGGGTTCCCGGAACCCTGCTTTGACGGCGTGTTCCGTTTGCTGCAGAGGCGGATTGTTGGAAACGGCCACCTCAAGCTGGCGCTGGCGGAAACCGCAAGCGGCCTGCGTGTGGAGGCCATCGCCTTCAACCAAACCGGCGAGCACCTGCCTGCCGCCTGCACGCGGGTGCGCATCGTGTACCGGCCGGATGTGAATGCATACCGGGGCGAGCAGCGTTTGCAATTGTTGGTCGATTATATCGAGCCGGTTTGAGGCTGTAGTACCATAGCGGCCTTCAATACTCCGC
>JAGWNO010000042.1 GCA_028871235.1 Gammaproteobacteria bacterium | reverse complement strand
ATCGCGCGCGGTCATGTGGTGGCCTGGGTCAGCGGTGAGGCCGGAGGCATCCACGAAATGGCTGCCAGTCATGCCCAGTTTCTGGGCGTACTGGTTCATGAGTTCAACGAAGGTGTCTTCCGTGCCGCCCACTTTCTCGGCAAGCGCCACGGTGGCGTCATTACCGGATTGCACCACCATCCCCTGGATCAGGTCTTCCACGCTTACCTGGCTGCCCACGTTGACGAAGGTGCGTGAGCCGCCCATGCGCCAGGCTTTCTCGCTGATGGTCACCGGCTCATTGAGGCTGATCACACCATCCTTGAGCGCATGGAACACCACATAGGTGGTCATCAATTTGGTGAGGCTCGCCGGTTCGCTCTGCAGATCTGGATTGCTGGCGGCCAGCAGCTGGCCGCTGTCGGCGTCCATGAGCACGTAGCTCTTGGCCGCAAACTGTGGCGGAGCGGGAATCGGGATCGCCTGGGCGGCGACTGCGGTGACCAGGGCAAACAGGCTCAGTATGTATGCAACCAGACGCTCGGTTCTCAAGGGAGTACCTCAGGCAGATGACAGGAACAGATGTGGATGACGGGCCGGGCGGGGCCGGACCAGGCAGCGATTTTAACGCGACAGACTGCGGAAGAATACCGTTTCAGGGGATCACGACCTGGGTATCGCTAAAACCCAGGGTCGCCAGTCGCGCCGTCAAGCTATCCACTTGCGCCACATCCGGGATGGGGCCGACGCGCAGTTTGTAGAGCGTGCGCGCACCATCGGACTCGGTGAGGATGAAGGCTGGCGCGATGTTTGCCGCCTGCAGCCGCCGCAGCAGGCGCTGCGCATTATTGCGCTCGGCGAAGGCGCCGAGTTGCAGGAACAGTTGCGGTCTGCTGATGCTGCCGGTAGCAGCGCCAGTTGCGGGTATTCCAGACGGCAGCGGCTGGCTGCTGCCTGGGCCTGCGGGTTGCACGGGCTCGCCCGGCGTCACTGCCTGCACCTCCACCAGCGCGGTGCCGGTGCCAAGCATGCCGATCTTGGCGGCCGCCGCATAGGACAGGTCGATGATGCGATTCTCCACGAATGGACCGCGATCGTTCACCTTGACGACGACGCTTCTGTCATTCTGCAGATTGGTGACGCGCACGTAGCAGGGCAGCGGCAGCACCTTGTTGGCGGCGGTCATGGCGTACATGTCGTATGTCTCGCCATCGGCAGTGCGGCCGCCGTGGAATTTGCTGCCGTACCATGAAGCGATGCCGCGTTCGTGGTAGCCATGGCAGTTGGGCAGGACTCTATAGTCCTGTCCGTCCACGGTGTAGGACGACGGGTTGCCATAGGGGCTCCTGGGTTCGACACGCGGTACCGCATCGGGGATCTGCGACACATCCACCGGGTGCGCGGGGCCGTAGTCCCCGGTGGGGAATTGCGCGCAGGCAGCGACCACCAGCACCGCCAGCGTACATGCGCACGCGGCGCGCAAGTTACGGCGGTGCACTATGAGCCAGCTCCGCACGTGCCTCGGCGATACGTCTGCCGAGACTGATTACCGCCATGGCGTACAGCGCACTCTTGTTGTACTGGGTGAGTACGCGGAAATTGTGCAGTCCAACCCAGTAATCGGTACCATGCTGCAGCTGCAGCGGTACCAGGATCGCCTCTTCATCATCCGGTACGCCGGCGCTCAGGAACACATGCTGTTCGCGCAACGCAGCGACGGTGACGGGTGCGTAATTGGCGGTATCCGCGGGTAGCGGCATGTTTTGTGGCAGGGCGGCGGGCACTGCCACCAGGCCGTCCTGCTGCCAGCCGTGCGCATGGAAAAAGTTGGCCACGCTGCCGATGATGTCCGCCCAGTCATTCCATATATCGGGTTTGCCCATGCCGTCGAAGGTCACTGCGTACTGGCGGTAACTGTCCGGCATGAACTGCGGGACGCCCATGGCACCGGCATAGGAGCCGGTGGGGATGCGCGGATCGAACGCTTGTTCGCGGCACATGAGCAGATACTGCTCCAGCTCCCCCTGGAAGAAGGCTGCCCGTGGCGGATAGTCGAAACTGAGTGTGGTGAGTGCATCCAGGACGGGATAGCCGCCTTTCTGATGACCGTAGAAGCTTTCCACGCCGAGAATGGCGACGATGAGCGATGCCGGTATCCCGTAGACAGCCTCGGCTTTCTGCAGCTCCGCGCGGTGCTGCTCCCAGAAACTGACGCCGGCGGTGATGCGCCGATCAGTTACGAACAGGGCGTTGTATTGGTACCAGGGCCTGGACTCATAAGGCTTGGCGATGGCGGTGAGTATGGCGTCGCGCTTCTGGGCGGCGGCGAACACCTGCTCGAGCCAGGCCTTGTCGAATCCGTCCTGCTGCACCATACGGGTGATGAACTGCTGCACCTCGGGCCGATCGACGTATCCCGCCGCGGCGGCGAAGCGGGTCGGAAAGGCGAGCAGGACGGCGCTGCAAAACGCCAACAGGCGGATCGTGGGGCGACTCTTATACATGCGGTGTTTCACGAGGACACAAGTTTGCGATGCGAGTGGATGCTCATGAGGATACCGAAGCCCGCCATCAGCGTCATCATGGACGTGCCGCCGTAGCTCACCAGCGGCAGCGGCACGCCGACCACCGGCAGCAACCCTGAAACCATGCCGCTGTTGATGAACACGTAACTGAAGAATGCCATGGTGAGAGCGCCGGCCAGCAGCCGCGAGAAGGTGTCCTGGGCGTGCACTGCGATATAGAGCGAGCGTCCGATGATAAAGCCATACAACCCCAGCAAGGCGAGCACGCCGATGAAGCCGAATTGCTCGCCCAGCACCGCGAAGATGAAATCCGTGGAGCTTTCCGGCAGAAAATCCAACTGCGACTGGGTGCCGTGCAGCCATCCCTTGCCGAATACGCCGCCGGAACCGATGGCGATTTCCGATTGGATGATGTGGTAGCCGGCGCCCAGCGGATCACGCTGCGGATTGATGAGGGTGAGCACGCGTTCCCGCTGGTAATCGTGCATGAAGTGCCAGACGATGGGGGTGGCTACGGCCAGCAGCACCACCAGCAGGATGATGACGCGCCAACGCAGGCCCGCGAGGAACACGCCGAAGGCGCCGGCGCTCAGGATCAGCAGCGCGGTGCCCAGGTCCGGCTGCACCGCTATCAGCAGTACCGGGACCACCACGATGGCGGCCAGCAGCGACAGCTGCTTCCAATGTGGCGGCAGCGGTTTGTCATGCAGATACCAGGCCACCATCATGGGCACGGCAATCTTCATGATTTCCGAGGGCTGGAAGCGCACCACGCCGAGGGACAGCCAGCGCTGCGCGCCGCGGCCGATGTGGCCGGAATGCAGGGTCAGGATGAGCAGCACCAGACCGACGGCGAATAGCCATGGTGACCACAGGCGGAGGAACTGCGGTGAGATCTGTGCCACCACCAGCAGCACACCGAAGGAAAATCCCAGGCGGATCGCCTGGCGGTAGACCGCACCCGCATCCGCGTTGCTGGCGCCATAGAGGATGGCGAGACCGGTCACCGCCAGCGCCAACACCGCCACCAGCAGCGGCCCGTCGAGGTTGAGACGGCGCAACAGCTGTTCACCGAGGGTCAGTTCACCCATGGCGTTATAGGACGAGGTGGAGCCGCTGAAGATCATGGTGCTGTGGGCTTGTCGCCGGGTTTCTGTAGAAGATACGCGTCCATTACCTTGCGCGCTATCGGTGCCGCCGTGGAGCCGCCGCCGCCGCCGTGCTCCACCACCACCGCCACGGCGATACGCGGGTTGCTCACGGGCGCGAAGGCAATGAACAGCGCGTTGTCACGCAGCGCCTTGGGGATGTCGGATTCATCCTCCTCGCCGAAGACGCCGAGGCGCTTGCGGTGCACCTGCGCCGTGCCGGTCTTGCCGGCGATGCTGAACTGCGCACCGTAGCTGATGCCGTGGGCGGTGCCGTGGACGCTGGCCACCGCATTCTGCATGGCCTTGATGACGAGGTCCCATGCCTGCGGGTCGGATTCGCCCACCTCCGGCAGCGCGTGCGGGGTGGTATCGCTCACTATGCCCGAGAGCGGATCACCGATGGCGTGCAACAGGTGCGGCACAAAGCGCTGGCCGTGCATGGACAGGGCGGCGGTGGCGTCTGCCAGCTGCAGCGGCGTCACCAGCAGATACCCCTGGCCGATGCCGGTAATCACGGTCTCACCCAGGTACCACGGCTGGTGCAGGGTCCTGCGCTTCCATTGTGGTGAAGGCACCACACCGACCTGTTCACCCATGAGGCCGAGTCCCGTGGATTCACCGAAGCCGAATGCGGTGAGAAAGTCGTGGATCTTGTCGATGCCGAGCTTGAGGGCAACCGTGTAGAAATACACATCACAGGATTCGGTGATTGCACCGGGAAGATCAATTTCGCCATGGCCGCCGCGTTTCCAGTCGCGGTAGGGATTGGGATTGCCCTGCAGGTAGAAGTAGCCGGGACACATCAGGTCCTTGAACGGGTTGAGCACGCCGTAGTTGAGCGCTGCCAGACCCAGGAACGGTTTGATGGTGGAACCTGGCGGATACTGGCCGCGCAACACGCGGTTGAACAGCGGCTGCGATGGGTCGTTGCTGAGATTGGCGTAATCAACGGTACTGATACCGCTCACGAACAGGTTGGGGTCGTAGGTGGGCTTACTCACCAGCGCCAGCACCTCGCCATTCTGCGGATTGATGGCGATGACCGCGCCACTATCATTGCCCAAAGCTTTTTCGGCGGCTTGCTGCACGCGCACATCGATACTGAGATACAGGTCACTGCCCGGCACCGGCGGAGTATAAGACACCACCCGCACCGCCCGCCCTTGTGCATTGGTCTCAACCTGACGCATGCCCACCGAGCCATGCAGCAGATTTTCGTAGGCGCCCTCCACGCCTATCTTGCCCACTTGTGAAGTGCTGATGTACTGCGCGGGGTTCAGCTTGGCGAGCTCATCGGCGCTGATAATGCCCACATAGCCCACTACGTGCGCGGTAGCCGGGCCTAACGGATAGTAACGTGACAGCGAGGCGCGGATGTCCACGCCCGGAAAGTTCTGCCGGTCCACCGCGAAGCGTGCCACTTCCACGTCGGACAGGTCGGTGCGCAGCGGCAGCGGCTGGAATGGCTGCTTGGTCTTGAGCAGATCGTCGAATTGCTTGAGGTCCTGCGGGCGTATATTGACGACTTGTCCGAGGGCAGTCAGCGTTGCCTGCAGGTCGTCAACCTGTTCTGGGATGATGTCCATCTCATAGCTTGGCCGGTTCTCCGCCAGCAATACGCCGTTGCGGTCGAATATGAGGCCGCGCGGCGGCGTCACCGGTTCGTCATGCAACCGGTTACCTTCCGCGAGCGTGGCGTAATGGGAATGGTTGATGACCTGCAGATAGAACAGCCGTGCCGCCACCGTCAGCAGCAGCACCAGGCCGATGATGCCGACGACGACGATGCGCAGCGTAAACTGGTGGCGTTCCAGCCACTCATTGCGGATGCGGACGCGCGCCATGGCTGGTCAGCGAGGTGTTGCCGCAGCCATTCAGCTCACCTGATAGCGCTGCTGCAACAGATTGAGGAGCTGTACCACCCATGGCCACAGTACGGTGGTGACCAGCAGCGGCATCCAGCGTGTCATGGCGCCTTGGGTATAACCGAGCATGCCGTCCACCCAGAACAGCACGAAGGTGTAGAGGGCCATCAGGCTGAGCACCACCAGCGCCTGTTGCCACCAGGGGTACACGCGGACCTGCAGATGCAGCTTCAGCGTCACCCATGCCACCAGGATGAGCGCCAGGGCATGCTCGCCCAGCAGGCCGCCGCTCAAGGTATCCACCAGCACGCCCACCACGAAGCTCACCAGCAGTCCCACGCGATGCGGCAGGAACAGGCACCAGTAAATAGTGACGAGGACCACCCAGGCGGGACGGAACGGCTCCGCCCAGTTCGGCAGCGGCCAGATGGTGAACAGCAGCGCCACTATATAAGTGGCGGCGATCACCCAGTTGGCGCGGCGCGGCAGCGAGGTCCTCATCGCGGTTGCTTCTTGATGTGTTTCTTTACGGGCTTTTTTTTGGCTGCGGACGGCGCGGGTTTCGGTAAAGGTGGCGGCGTTTCCACCGGGAAATACAGCAGCACGTCGTGGCCGTGATCCAGGTCCGCCGCCGGCCGCGCACTCACGTTGGCGAAAGGCTCCGCCGGATCACGCGTCACTGCGGTGATCACACCCACCGGATAGCCGGGCGGATAGCGGCCGTCAAGCCCGGAACTCACCAGCAGGTCGCCCTGGCGCACATCAGCGTTGTTGGGCAGATAAGGCAGCGACAGGACGTCCACGTCGGCGCTGCCTACCGCCAGGGTCCGCAGACCGGTGCGGTTGATCTCCACCTGGATAGCCTGGCCCGGATCGGTGATGAGCGCGGCTTCGGAGGACACCGGTCCGGCGCGCAGGATCTGGCCGACGATGCCATGGGCGTCCAGCAGCGTCTGGCCGGCGAAGGCGCCGTCATGGGTGCCTTTGTCGATGACCGCCATATGGCGGAACGGGTCCAGGTCCACTGCCAGCAGATCCGCCGCCACCACATGGCCGGTGAGTCTGCTGCCAGCCTGCATGAGTTCCCGCAGACGGGTGTTCTCCTGCTGCAGCGCGGCTAGTTGCTGCAATTGCACGGCATCCACGAGCGCCTGTTGCCTGAGTCTGGTGTTCTCCGCCAGCAGTGAATTGTGGGTAGCCAGCTTGTCCTCAGCCCAGTTGACCAGGGCGTAGGGCGCGTTCACCAGCGCCTGTACCGGATAGACCAGCGTCGACAGCGCCGCATGCACCTTCTCCAGATGGCCGCGCTGGTGATCGTAGAACATGAGTGCGATGCATACGACGATGAGCAGCAGCGTGCGCACCGCACCGGCGGGATTGCTGGAAAACAGCTGCGGCGCACGCTGTTGACGGAGACTGAACATGCCGGCTCAGTCCGCGCGAGACAAGGGGCACGCCATCATGGGAATCAGCAGGTGCACGCGGACCTCGGGGCGGTATGTGACCGCAGTGTATAGGTCCGGGATTCTGCTTGCGATACGCACCCGCCGCAACCCGCGGGGCCTTGGGGGACCGCGAATGTCGCTGCCGTCATTCGACGGCGAAGGTTTCCGGGCCGTATTCGTCGATGAGTTCCAGCACCTTGCCGCCGCCGCGGGCTACACAGGTCAGCGGGTCATCGGAGATCACCACCGGCAGGCCGGTTTCCTCCCGCAGCAGGCGATCGATGTCGCGCAGCAGCGCACCGCCCCCGGTGAGCACGATGCCGTTGGTGGCCACATCGGATCCCAGTTCCGGGGGGGTCTGTTCCAGGGCGGTTTTGACCGCGCCGACGATGCCGGCCAGGGGTTCCTGCAGGGCTTCGAGGATTTCATTGCTGTTGAGCATGAAGCTGCGGGGCACGCCCTCGGACAGGTTACGGCCCTTCACCTCCAGTTCCCGCAGTTCCTTGCCGGGATAGGCGGAGCCGATCTCGTGCTTGATGCGCTCGGCGGTGGCCTCACCGATGAGCGTGCCATAGTTGCGGCGCACGTAGGCGATGATGGCCTCATCGAACTTGTCACCGCCGATACGCGCCGAGGCGGCGTAGACGATGCCGTTAAGGGAGATGACCGCCACCTCGGAAGTGCCGCCGCCGATATCCAGCACCATGGAGCCTTTGGCTTCATGTACCGGCAGGCCGGCGCCGATGGCGGCGGCCATGGGCTCCTCGATAAGGTAGACTTTGCGGGCGCCGGCACCGGCCGCCGACTCGCGGATGGCGCGACGTTCCACCTGGGTGGCGCCGTAGGGAACGCACACCAGCACCCGCGGGGTGGGGCGGAGGTAACGGTTGCCGTGGGCCTTCTTGATGAAATGCTTGAGCATCTGCTCGGTGACGGTGAAGTCGGCAATCACGCCGTCCTTCATGGGGCGGATCGCGACGATGTTGCCGGGGGTGCGCCCCAGCATGCGTTTGGCGTCGGCGCCGTAGGCTTCAATGATCTTGTTGCCGCGGCCCGGTTCCTCGCGGATGGCGACCACCGAGGGCTCGTTCAGGATGATGCCCTTGCCGCGCATATAGATAAGCGTATTGGCGGTACCGAGGTCGATGGACAGGTCGGTGGAGAAAAATCCGCGCAGGCTCTTGAACATGTTTTTTATGGCTTGGAGTTGGGTCGTGGCCGGGGTGAGCTTTGACAGCGCACTACTGTAGCAACGGCGGGCGGCGGCGGCAAGCCGGTTTATGCCATAATTCACGCAATTTTCCGGGGTTTACCCACTGGAGCCGAACATGCCGCTGACCGCAGCCGATGTCCGTCATATCGCACGCCTGGCGCGTCTTGCCATCAGTGAGCAGGACATTCAAGTGTATGCGGGCAACTTGTCCAAAATCCTGGATTTCGTGGCGCAGTTGGACAAGGCCGACACCTCGCGCGTGACGCCCATGGCGCACCCGCTCGAGATGGTGCAGCGCCTGCGCGATGACACGGTGGCTGAGAGCAACCAGCGTGATTTGTACCAGGAGAATGCACCGCAGGTGGAAGCAGGTCTTTACCTGGTGCCAAAAGTGATCGAATAGTTTTATGTGGGAGCGGCGCACACCGCCGTGATGCAGCAGCGGATTCCGCGGTTTTAACATGCACACCAAAACTCTTGCCGAACTGGCGCGTGACTTGCGGGCGCGCAAGTATTCCAGTGAAGAACTCACGCGTGCCTGCCTGGCGCGCATCGAGCGTTTCAATCCTGACCTCAATGCATTTATCAGCGTGCTGCGGGAACAGGCGCTGACCGATGCACGCGCCGCCGATGTGCGCATCAGCAAGGGCGGTGCCGGTCCACTCACCGGTCTGCCCATCGTTCACAAGGATATTTTCTGTACCCGGGGCGTGAAGACCAGTTGCGGTTCGAAAATGCTCGATAATTTCGTCGCGCCTTACGACGCCACCATCGTCGAACGCCTCAAGACCGCGGGCACGGTGCTGCTTGGCAAGACCAACATGGATGAGTTCGCCATGGGCTCGTCCAACGAGACCAGCTTCTACGGCCCAGTGAAGAATCCCTGGGATCCCAGGCGCGTGCCGGGCGGTTCTTCAGGCGGCTCCGCCGCAGCGGTGGCGGCCCGCCTGGCACCCGCAGCCACCGGCACCGATACCGGCGGTTCCATCCGCCAGCCGGCGGCGTTCACCAACCTCACCGGTCTCAAGCCCACCTATGGTCGTGTCTCGCGCTACGGCATGATCGCTTTTGCTTCGAGCCTTGATCAGGCGGGGGTCATCACCCACACCGCCGCGGACGCGGCACTGCTCATGCAGGCGATCGCCGGGTTCGACGCGCGTGATTCCACCAGCGTGGACAGGCCGGTGCCGGACTACACCGCAGAGCTGGAGCGGCCGCTCAAGGGGCTGCGCATCGGACTGCCCAAGGAGTTTTTCGACAAGAGTCTGGATGCGCGCGTGGGCGACGCGGTACACGCCGCACTCGCCGTATACAGGCAACACGGTGCGACGGTACATGACATCAGCCTGCCCAATTTCTGGCTGTCGGTGCCTACATATTATGTTGTGGCGCCCGCCGAATGTTCCTCCAACCTGTCGCGCTTTGACGGCGTGCGTTTCGGCCATCGTTGCGAAAATCCGCTGGACCTCATGGACCTGTACACCCGCTCCCGGGGGGAGGGTTTCGGTGCGGAGGTGAAGCGCCGTATCATGACCGGCACTTATGTGCTGTCAGCCGGCTACTACGATGCCTATTACCTCAAGGCGCAGCAGACCCGGGCGCTCATCCGCCAGGATTTCCTTGAAGCCCTGCGGCAGGTGGATGTGATCATGGGTCCGACCGCGCCGACGCCGGCCTTTGGTCTCGGTGAGAAGACCGGCGACCCCATCACCATGTACCTCAACGACATCTACGCCAACGGCGTGAATCTGGCCGGTTTGCCGGGCATCTCCATTCCCATGGGCTTCGTGGACAAATTGCCGGTGGGGCTGCAGATCATCGGCAATTACTTTGACGAGTCGCGCCTGTTGGCGGCGGCGCACCAGTACCAGCTGGAAACGGATTGGCATACTCGAATCCCGAAAGGATTCGAGTGAAGCAAGTGCTGCGTGCTGAGTACTGCGTAAAGAGTTAGAAATCTTTTCTTTCACGCAGCACACAGCACTCAGCACGCAGTACTTGTATAGACACACTTGAGAGCAAGGTTAGAGAATGGAATGGGAAACCGTCATCGGTCTTGAGATCCACGCGCAGCTCGCCACCCGGAGCAAGATTTTCTCCGGCGCGTCCACCGCCTTCGGCGCCCCGCCGAACACCCAGGCGTGCCTGGTGGACCTGGGTTATCCCGGCGTGCTGCCGGTGCTGAACGGCGCAGCCGTGCGCATGGCGGTGAAATTCGGCCTGGCCATCGGCGCCCGGATCGCGCCGCGCTCGGTGTTCGCCCGCAAGAATTACTTCTATCCGGATCTGCCCAAGGGCTACCAGATCAGCCAGTACGAGTTGCCGGTGGTGAGCAACGGCAGCGTGGAGATCGAGACGGAAGCTGGCGGCAGCAAGCGCATCGGCGTGACTCGCGCCCATCTGGAGGAAGATGCCGGCAAGTCGCTGCACGAGGATTTCAAGGGCATGAGCGGTATCGACCTGAACCGCGCCGGCACGCCGCTCCTGGAGATCGTCTCCGAGCCGGATATGCGCTCCGCCAAAGAAGCCGTGGCCTATATGAAAAAGATCCATTCGCTGGTGCGTTATCTGGAGATCTGCGACGGCAACATGCAGGAAGGCTCGTTCCGCTGCGACGCCAATGTATCAGTGCGGCGTAAAGGCGAGACGAAGTTCGGCACGCGCTGCGAACTCAAGAACATCAATTCATTCCGTTTCGTGGAGCGCGCCATCAATCATGAGGTGCAACGGCAGATCGAGCTCATCGAGGGCGGCGGCAGGGTGGCGCAGGAAACCCGCCTCTACGACCCGGACAGGAACGAGACCCGCTCCATGCGCAGCAAGGAGGAAGCCAATGATTACCGTTATTTCCCGGATCCAGACCTGCTGCCGCTGGAGATCGCTCCGGCTTTCATCGCGGAAGTGAAAAAGACGTTGCCGGAACTGCCGGATCAGAAGAAAACGCGCCTCATGCAGCAGTACGGGCTTTCCGCCTACGATGCGGGGGCGCTCATTGCCAGCCGCGAGCTGGCCGATTATTACGAGACAGTGGCGAAAACCGCCGGCGTTGAGCCGAAACTGGCGGCCAACTGGATCATGGGTGAGCTGTCCGCCGCTCTCAACAAGGACAACCTGGAAGTGACCGCGAGCCCGGTGAGCGCCGCCATGCTCGCGGGCATGCTGAAGCGCATCCAGGACAACACCATCTCCGGCAAGCTTGCCAAGGAAGTGTTCGAGGCCATGTGGGCGGGTGAGGGCGACGCTGATGCGGTCATCAGCAAGAAAGGCCTCAGGCAAATCACCGATGCGTCTGCCATCGAGAAGATCATTGAAGATGTGATGAGCGGGAATCCCGGGCAACTCGCCGCCTACCGCTCCGGCAAGGACAAGTTGTTTGCCTTCTTCGTGGGCCAGGTGATGAAGGCCACCCAGGGCAAGGCCAATCCGCAGCAGGTGAACGAGCTGCTGTTAAAGAAACTCAAGGGCTAGCGGAATTTCTTTTCATAATGACCATGGTGCTTGGTACTGAGTACTGCGTGCTGCGTGAAAACAGGCTGGCATCTGGATTTTATGCAGCACCCAGCACGCAGGACCCAGCACCCAGCACCTAGCACGTGGTTTTTAGATGCCTGAGCACGACATATTGCGCCGATTCATTTTCGAGAAACTCCCGGTACAAGGGCGCTGCGTGCACCTGGATGCCAGCTGGCGGGCGGTGCTGGAGCGCCAGGATTACCCGGCGCCGGTGCGCACGCTGCTGGGTGAAGCCATGGCCGCGGTGGCGCTGTTGTCCGCCACCCTCAAATACGACGGCGTCATCACCCTGCAGATCCAGGGCAACGGGCCGGTACCCCTGCTGGTGGTGCAATGCACCAGCCGCTTCAATCTGCGCGGCCTGGCCCATTGGCGCGACGAGTCGTTGCCCTCCGGACTGAAAGCCCTGCTGGGTGACGGCCGGCTGGTGATCACCATTGAGCCGGCGGGTCAGGGTGAACGTTACCAGGGCATCGTGCCGCTGGAAGGCGGCACTCTGGCCGAATGTCTGGAAGGCTATTTCCAGCGCTCCGAACAGCTGCCCACGCGCCTGTGGCTGACGGCCGGGGATGACAGCGCCGCCGGCCTGCTGCTGCAGGTGATGCCGCATCGGGAACGGGACCCGGAAGCCTGGCGGCATGTGACGCTGCTGGCGGATACGGTCACGGGCGATGAACTCAGCGGGCTGTCCACAGAGCAGCTGCTGCATCGCCTGTATCACGAGGAAGACCTGCGCCTGTTCGAAGCGGCACCCGTGTCATTCCGCTGCCAGTGCTCGCGCGAGCGCATCGAAGCCACGTTGCGCGGTCTGGGGGCGGAAGAAGTGACCGGCATCCTCAAGGAACAGGGCAAGGTGCACGTGGATTGCGAATTCTGCGGTCGCGGTTACGATTTTGACGCGGTGGACGTGCAGACTTTGTTCGTTCCCGACGCACAATCCGCCCACTCCGGCGCAAGGCACTGATCCGCGCATTCGCCCAGGCATTCATCTTTTGCGCGGCTTCGCCGCGTGATTGATGCGGGATTTCGCCCCGCCGACGAGCCCCTTTCTTTGTACGGACAAAGAAAGGGGCGAAAGAAAACCGCCCCGGTCGCGTGGTCGTCGAGTACGACGACTGCCCTCGCGCCTTGCTGCGCTGCGGGGTCGCGATTACGGCACTTCCCTGTGCCGAAATCGCGAGCGCGGACATCCTGTCACGCGCCCCTTCGGGCCAGCCTTGCTCGCGGCGGCACATCGGCACGCTCCAACGGGGTTTTGAGGAGTGCTGCCGAATGCCCGTGCTTATCCAAATACCACACGCGGCATCGCGGGTTGTCCTTCATAATACATTGATATATATCTCCTTTAGGGTCTGGCCCGGTTGCCCGGAGTGTAATAACGAAGCGCGCGTCGTTATTGGAATATCGTAGCGTGCGGTCCATTTACTGTTATGCAT
This sequence comes from Gammaproteobacteria bacterium, assembly GCA_028871235.1. Lineage (GTDB taxonomy): Bacteria > Pseudomonadota > Gammaproteobacteria > Natronospirales > REEB76 > REEB76. Next base: position 311 of record JAGWNO010000042.1, on the reverse strand, counting down.
CGTAGGGGTAGGTCCGCGTGAGAAACGAAATACGGCGCAAAGGGGCCGATCTCGCGAAGTTCCTTGAGCAGATGACCCCAGAGGAACGAGATCGTGTTAGCGCGGAGAATATTAGGCGAACCGGGGCGGAATATCTCCGATTCTTGGAAGCATTTGGTCGAGACGAATGCTACTTATGCAAAAAACCGTTTTCGTCCTTTAGTAAAAAGACGCCATGCATCCACTGGTTTCTAAAACCAAAGGGGTTTAAGAAACACGACCTCGTGTCAGTAGCAAATCGTTACGGTGTATTTCAGATACAAACGTACCTT
>JAGWNO010000041.1 GCA_028871235.1 Gammaproteobacteria bacterium | reverse complement strand
AAGGCACGGCATGTGCCGGAAAAAGAGCGGGAATCCAAGGTGCAATGGGCCGCGAGTACCATGGGTATCCAGGGGCTCATGCAGCGCAGACCGGGCCGGCTGTCAGGCGGCGAAAAGCAGAAGGTTGCGTTGGCTCGTTCCCTGGTTCGGGATCCGTCGCTGTTCATATTCGACGAACCATTAAGCTCTCTCGACGCCCAAGTCCGTGCCATGGCGCGGGGCGAACTGCGCCAGCTCCACGATCGTACCGGCGTCACCACGGTGTATGTAACCCATGACCAGCTTGAAGCATTGGGCATGGGCGACCGCATCGCCATCATGCACCGCGGCCGCGTGCGCCAACTCGGTACGCCCCGGGAGCTTTACGACGACCCTGCCGATACCTTCGTCGCCAGCTTCCTGGGTTCGCCGCCCATGAACATGATTGAATACGACAGGCATATCCTCGGTTTCCGGCCTGAATATCTGCTGCCGCGCGGGAAAACAGCGGTTCCGGAGGGGGCGATCACCTTCAGGATCCGCATCTCGCAGATCGAATTCCTGGGGTCCGAGTGGCTTATCTATGGCGTGCTCGACGCCGCCAAGGACGAGACCAAGCTGCTCGCCAAGGTCCAATCGGCAGCCACCGGGGGGCTGCGCGCCGGCGAGCTCTGCGATTTCGTGGTCGAACACTCCAGGTTGCGCCATTTCGACAAGCAATCGGGTTTGCGCATACCGGGCCCAATCTGAAAATGCGGGCAGCACGATGAAACGACAGCGTCCCGGCACACTGAGCATGCATGCCGGCGTGGCGGATCGTGATGGGCTGCTCGGGGCGCTGATGCTGGCGCCGGCAGTCATCTACATCTTCATCCTGGTGGCAGTGCCATTCTTTCTCGCCATAGCACTCAGCGTCAGCGACGCGACCGTGGGCGACCCGCGCATCCATCACTTCGTCGGTATGCGCAATTTCATCAGAATCATCCACGAGTCCGCTTTTCTGGTCGGATTGCGCAATAGCATCATAATCACGCTGGTGACACTGCTGCTCATCCTGGTGCTCGCCACGGCTGAATCCGAACTGCTGGCACGCGATTTCCGCGGCAAGAGATTGGTGCAGATGTTCCTGATCCTTCCCTGGGCGATGCCGGTATCGCTGGCGGCCATTGACTGGCTGTGGTTCCTGGACTCGGAGTTCAGTCCGGTGGATTGGCTGCTGCGCACCGCACACCTGCTCGGCCCGGGCACCCTGCTGGGTCCGGCGAATCATCTTTATTATTTCGGGCGGGAGTGGCTGGGGATCGGCTCGATAATAACCATGAACGTATGGCGCCTGCTGCCATTCGCGACCATCATCGTGCTTGCCGGCCGTACCTCCATACCGCGTGACATTTTCGAGCAGGCCGAGATTGACGGTGCCGGATTCTTCCGCACCCTGTTTCGCATAACGTTGCCGGCGTTGTTGCCGATACTGGTGGTGGCTTCGATGTTCACCGCCTTGCTGGTATTCGGAGACATGACGGTGGTGGCGCTGTCGACGCGCGGCGGACCGGGGTATACCACCCAGGTGCTGCCTTATTGGGCTTATCTCAAGGGCATCGAGGGCGGAGCGTTAAGCGAAGGAGCGGCGATCGCGCTGTTTCTTTTCCCGGTGCTGTTGGCCGGTGCGATCCTGGCGCTGCGGTTCGCCTACCGCGCTGACTCGCGTTGACAGGGGTGATACGCATGCTGCATCCACTTCGACGAGCCACATTCATGCTTGCGCTCGGGATGTTCGTGCTGTTCGCGGCATTCCCGGCTCTCTGGATGGTGATAACCGTCTTCAAAAGCAATGTTGACCTTTACAATCCCAATCACAATCCATTCATCTTTAATTCCCCGCCCACCTTGCAAAATGTCGAATTCCTGTTCACCAGTACCAATTTTACGGTGTTTCTGTGGAATTCATTGTTTATCGGCGTTTTTGTTGTCGGTATCACGCTGCTGCTGTCGGTGCCCGCGGCCTACAGTCTGTCGCGACTGGTGGGCCGCTGGGGCGAACGTTCCAGCATCGCAATCTTTCTCGTTTATCTGATTCCGCCCACGCTGCTGTTCATCCCTCTGTACCAGATTGTTTCCGTACTCAAGGTCGCGAACACCGTGTGGTCCCTGATCCTCGTATATCCGACCATCACGATACCATTCTGTACCTGGCTGCTGCTGGGCTTCTTCAAATCGGTGCCGCGTGAATTCGAGGAAGCCGCGCTCATCGATGGCTGCAGCCGTTTCGGTGCTTTTCTGCGCGTGGCCCTGCCGCTTGCCCTGCCCGGCATCGCCACCTGTATCGTGTTCGCCTTCGCGCTCTCACTCAGCGATTATATTTATGCGGCGGTGTTCGTGAGCACGACTGCCGCACGCACGGTCAGCGCGGGTGTACCGACTGAACTGATCCGCGGTGATATCTACTACTGGCAATCATTGATGGCCGCCGCCGCCATTGTCGCGATCCCGCTGGCTGTGGCCTATGGGCTGCTCTTCGACCGCCTGGTGAAGGGCTTCCAGGGCGATACCGCCGACGACAAGACCGCGGCCTGAGGGTTCATCGCGCAGCCGGAAGGGTGAAATCCGGCCCGGCCGATTGCGCCAGATCGGGCCAGCGTGCGGTGACCGTCTTCAAGCGGGTGTTGAATCGAATGCCGTCCGGCCCGTGGATATGCAGCGGCCCGAACAGCGAGCGTTTCCAGCCGCCGAAACTGTGGAAGGCCATCGGCACGGGTATCGGCACGTTGATACCGACCATCCCCGCCTGCACCGTGCGCGTAAACCAGTTCGCCAGTCTGCCGTTGCCGGTGAAAATCACCGCGCCGTTACCGTATTCGTGATGATTGATGAGTGCGGTTGCGGCGCCGATATCGGGCGCGCGCACCACCACCAGCACCGGTCCGAATATCTCCTCACGGTAGACGCGCATCGCCGGGGTGACACGGTCGAACAGGCAGGGCCCGAGATAGAAGCCCTGCTCATGGCCGGCCACGCGGCAGTCGCGGCCGTCCACCACCAGCTGCGCACCTTCTTTCAATCCAAGCTCGATATAGGACAGCACGCGCGTCCGGTGGCCGGCGGTGACCAGCGGTCCCATGTCCACGCCGGCCTGCTTGCCCGGACCGATGCGCAGCGCCCGGACGCGCTGCGCCAGCGCCGCCACCAGCGGATCGGCGGCGTCGCCCACCGCCACCGCCACTGCCACCGCCATGCAGCGTTCGCCGGCCGAGCCGTAAGCCGAGCCGATGAGCGCGTCAGCCGCCCGCGCGATATCCGCGTCGGGCATCACCACCAGATGATTCTTGGCGCCTCCGAGTGCCTGCGCACGCTTGCCGCAGCGGCTGGCTTCGGCGTAAATGTGCTCGGCCACCGGCGTGGAGCCCACAAAGCTCACCGCCGCCACGCGCGTATCGGCGAGCAATGTATCCACCGTCTGTCGATCGCCGTTGACGACATTGAAGACACCCTCCGGCAGACCGGCCTCGCTGAATAGTTCGGCAAGCCGCAACGGGCACGAGGGATCCTTTTCCGAAGGTTTGAGCACGAAGCTGTTGCCACAGGCAATGGCGATCGGATACATCCACATCGGCACCATGGCCGGGAAGTTGAATGGGGTAATGCCCAGGCACACCCCCAGCGGCTGGCGCAGCGACCAGCTGTCAACACCGCTGGCAACACTGTCGGAATACTCGCCCTTGAGGAGGTGAGGTATACCGCAGGCGAATTCGACCACTTCCATGCCGCGCTGCAGCTCACCGCGCGCATCCGCCAAGGTCTTGCCGTGCTCGCGCGTGATGAGTTCGGCGAGCGAGGCCTGCTCCCGTTCCAGCAGTTCGCGGTACTGGAACAGCACGCGCGCACGCTGCGGCGACGGCAGCGCCGCCCATGCCGGGAACGCGGCGGCGGCTGCCGCCACCGCGGCATCCACCTCGGGTTTTCCGGCATAGCACAAATCGGCCCGGATCGTGCCGGTGGCCGGATCGTGCACAGGACCGGTACGACCGCCGTCCTGAACGACATGGCGGCCGCCGATATGATGTCCGAGCCGTACCGGGGGTTGGGCGGCATGCGTGGTTACATATCCGTTCGCAGGATGCGCGCTCATTGCTGTGCTCCCGGCGGTGTCATCCGCTCGTCGCGATGTTCTATCTGAACTCTGTCCGGGGAATCACCAGATCCCGTATGGCGGAGTTTATCGCTTTGCGGTCTCGCTGACATATCGCCGGGATCCATGCAGGCCATCGGCAGTGACCTGGATGCGCCATCCAGCGCGGTCCCGGGGCAGGCATGACTGTCTCACCCCGGCAGACGCGGGACCATTGCTGATCCCCGCTGGTGGGCAACGCCCGGGAAAAAACGGCCCGCATGCGCGGGCCGTCGGCATCGGCGGCTATCCCTGCCGCTATTTGAACACCACCGCCGCGCGCTCAGCCGTCAGGATATTGCTGCTGTTGTTGTAACCGCCGGCGGCGAACACCCCCAGCACCTTGTTGCTGCCGTTCAGCTGGCCGTTGAGCGCGGTCACGAAATTGCTGAAGCTGAAGAACAGCTGCAATCCGCCGCCGGGCAGGCGGATGGCATAGATGCCGCCGGCGGCGGCCGGCACGATGGTGGGATTGCTGCCGGCGGTGAGGGTGGTGAACACCGGGCCCTGGCGCACGAAGTGTTCGAAACCCACCGCCGGATTGGCCATGTTGATCACGATTCCCGCATTGGCGTCCACGGAGGTGAACGGCGCCGTGGTGCCGCCGTTCTCCACATAACCCACCACCAGCTGGGCGTCCACATTGGCGAAATCGATGATGGAATCGGCGTTGAAATCCGGCGGTTTTGGCGCGCTGAGGGGCGCCACGAAGCCGTCGATCCTCACCGGATCATTCACATTGATACCGGACAGCGGCAAGGCGCCGGTACTGGCCACGTAACTCGCCGGATTGCTGCCGGTACCGTTGAAATTGAACAGGCTTGCCGGCCGGCCCTCGAAGGACTGGGCATTGAGGGTGAGCGCGCCGCTGCCCACCGTGGTCACCAGCGCCCCCACGCGGGTATGTTGCAGCAGCGCGAAGCCGTTGGTGGCGTCCATGGCGAGCGAGCCGGGGTTGGTGTTGGTCAGCGTGCCCATGAACAGGATGTGCTGCCCCACCGAGATGTCGCTGGGCGTGAAGCTGCCGGTCGGGTTGCTGGCTTCCCGCACCACGGTGCTGACGCCGAAGGTGACCGTCACCTGATCGAAGAACACCGCCTGCTGCTGGGCGCGGATCAGGGTCGCGCCGCGCACCGTGGCGTTGAGACCGCTGATGGCCGTGACCACACCCTCCACCGCATCCAGGGTGCCGCCCGGCACGCTGCTGCCGGCCGTCACTTGCGTCGCCACAAACTGCTTGGCCTGGAAGTCGTAACTGCCCTTGGCGATGACCGCGGTGGTGGGACCGGCGGCCTGCAGCGCCTGCAGGCCGGCACTGCCGGCATAGCCGGTCATGTTGATGAGATAGGTGGTATTGGCCGTGGTGTAGACGCGCGGATTGCCGAAGGCGCCGCTCAGGTTATCGAAGGGCCGCAGCGCGATGGTGAAGGAGCTGCTGCCGGTATCCACGCTGCCCAGCGGGCCGCGCAACTGCAGCGTCTTGCCGGTGCTGGGGTTCACCTGGGCGTAGAGCACCGGTGCCACGGTCACCATCGGGGTGGCGCCCGAAGTGTTCACCAGGTTGGATGCCGTGAGGTCGAAGTCCAGGCTGAATAGCTGCGGCACACCCGGCACCAGCATCACCGGTTGCTGATTGGCCAGCTGGATTTGCACGCTCAATTTGCCGATGGGGCTGCCGTTCTGGTCCACCGCCGCAGCCTTCTCGGCGCTGCCGTTCACATCCACTTCAATGTCGGCATTGGTGTAATCCAGCACCATGGAGCCGCTGATATAGACGCCCGGCGGTACCGTCTGCAGCGACAGGAATTCGGCGACATCGGTGTACTGGGCGAAATCCACGGTGGTGGCGTTGGGAAGGACATTGACCACGGCACCGTCCTGGCGCGTCAGCGTCAGGGAATCCACCGTCACCGTGTAACTCAGGAACGGCCCGTCGGCATCCGTGAGACTCGTGTAGAGGCAGCCCTGGCTGTCGTAGATACTGGGATTGGAGCAGTTGGTGGTGGCGCTGCTGCTGCCGCTGCTGCCATAACCGCTGCCTCCGCAGGCCGCGAGGCCCAATACCCCGATGGCCAGCATCCCCGACAGCCACGCGCGTAGAGCCCGTTTCACGGTCTTCATGTCAGTCCTCCCTCAGGAACATTGTCTGCAGTGAATCCTACATGCGCCTAACGGCGTGAAGCATGGGGCGGTTGACAGCCTGCCCGCCGAATTGAGTCGGCCGCAGCCTCCGGGCCGGGCCGGGCCGTAAACATGCACACGGCCGGTGCGTACCCTCCCGGCGGGATGGTTGGCGACAGCTTGCAAGGACTCAGCTGAGTTCGGTGGTCACCGGTGCGTGATCGGAAGGCCGTTCCCAGGCCCGCGGTTCGCGATCGATGCGGGTGCCGTGGCAGCGTGCCGCGAGTTCCGCCGACAGCAGGATATGATCGATACGCAAACCCAGATTGCGCCGGAACGCGGCGGCGCGATAATCCCACCAGCTGTAATGTCCGCCGGCCTGTTCGAACAGCCGGAAGCTGTCGGTGAGTCCCTGGTCGAGCAGCGAACGGAATGCCGCCCGTTCCGCGGCGCTCACCAGCACCTGACCCCGCCACATCTCCGCATCATGCACATCCCGGTCTTCCGGTGCGATGTTGAAGTCGCCGAGCACCACGAGCCTGGGGTAATGATGCAGCAACTCCCCGAGCCACCGATTGAGTTGTGCGAGCCACTCGAGCTTGTAACGGTATTTGTCCGAGTCCAGGCTCTGGCCGTTGGGCACGTACACATTCAGCACGCGCACCTCGCCCACGGTGGCGGCAAGCACCCGCCGTTGCGGATCATCGGAACCGGGCAGGGCGGTGAGCAACTCATGCGGCGGATCGCGGGCGAGCAGCGCTACGCCGTTGTAGGCGGGCTGGCCGGTGAAGGCCGCGTGGTAGCCGCTGCGCTGGAACTCATCGGCGGGGAAATCCCGATCCTCGGTTTTGGTTTCCTGGAGCGCCAGCACATCGGGCCGGTGGACATCCAGCCAGCGCAGCACCTGCGGCAGGCGCACACGCAGGGAGTTCACATTCCAGGTTGCGATCTTCATTGCTTTGGTCTCACAAAAACGCGGCTGTTGCCCGGGTCCGCCCATGCCCACTGCGCCGGCCCGGCTTTATCGCGGCCGGAATTGCCGCCTCCACCGGGCACACATCAGGCCGCAATGCCGTTGAGTTTCAGGAAGGCGTCGAGGGTGGGTTCTCGGCCGCGGAATTCCACGAACAGTTCCATGGCTTCGCGACTGCCCCCCTGGCCGAGTATGGTGTCCATGAAACGCCGGCCGATGGCACGGTTGAATATCCCGGTTTCCTCGAAGGCGGCATAGGCATCCGCGGCCAGCACCTCCGCCCACAGATAACTGTAGTAACCCGCCGCGTACCCGCCGGCGAATATGTGCGAGAAGCTGTGGGCGAAACGGTCCCATTCCGGTACCGGCAGCACGCTCAATTCGCGCCTGGTTGATGCCAGGGTCCGCGCGACATACTCGCTGTCGATTTGCGTGCCGGCGCGCAGATGCAGGCGGAAATCAAACAGCGCGTACTCCAGCTGCGTAAGCATGGACAGTGCCGCATGGAAACGCCGTGCATCCAGCATTTTCTGGTAAAGCGCCGCAGGCAGCGGCTCGCCGGTCTGGTAATGGCCGCTCACCATTGCCAGGCCCTCGCGGGTCCAGGCGAAATTTTCGTGAAACTGACTCGGCAATTCCACCGCGTCCCAGGCGACACCGTTGATGCCGGCGACGGCGGGGTAGTCCACCTGCGTGAGCAGGTGATGCAGACAATGGCCGAACTCATGAAACAGGGTCAACACCTCGTCGTGACTGAGCAGCGAAGGGCTGTCGCTCACGGGCGGCGGGAAATTGCAGGTGAGATAGGCAACCGGGGTCTGCACGCCCTGCGACGTACGCCGGCGGCTTAAGGCATCGTCCATCCAGGCGCCGTTGCGTTTGCCGGGACGGGCGAACAGATCCATATACAGGCGGCCGCACCGGGCGCCGGACTCATCGCGAATCTCGTACAGTTTCACATCGGCGTGCCAGACATCGGCGCCTGGAATTTCAAGCAGCTTGATGCCATAGAGCCGCTGCATGACGGCAAACAGGCCCGTGCGCACCCGTTCCACGGGAAAGTAAGGGCGCAGCATCTCCGTGGAGACGGCATAGCGCTGTTGCTTGAGTTTCTCCGCGTAGTAGCTCATGTCCCAGGCGGCGAGCTCATGCAGGCCATCCCGCGCGCGGGCGTACTCGGCCAGTTCTGCGAATTCACGCTGTCCGTCGGCGCGGCAGCGATCCACCAGGCCGGTAAGGAAGGTCAACACCTCCTGCGGCGTGCCCAGCATCTTGCTGGCGAGGGAGTATTCACTGTAATTGCCGAAACCTGTGAGCACCGCGACCGCATGCCGCAGACGCAGGATGTCGCGCATGATGACACCGTTGTCCCAGCGGCCGGCGTTCGGTCCCCGGTCGGATGCGCGCGTGCTATAGGCGTAGTACATTTCCTGGCGCAATCCACGATCATCGGCGTGGCGGATAACGGCGGAGTAGCTGGGATAATCCAAGGTGAATACATAGCCGTCCAACTGCCGCAGTTGCGCCTCGTGACGGGCGCGCGCCAGCGCCGTTTGCGGGATCCCGTTTGCGCTGCGCGCGTCAGTCACCTGCCGGTACCAGCCGTGGGTGGCGTCCAGCAGGTTTTCCTCGAAGCGGGCTTCGAGCATGCAGAGCTGCTGCATAATCCCGCGGAATCGGCTCTTTTCCGCCGCTGGCAGGTCCACGCCGGAGAGACGGAAATCCCGCAAGGCGTCGCTGATGAGTTTGCGCTGCGCCGGCGTATAGCCGGACCATTCGGGTCCATTGCGCAGCGCCGCGTAACCGTGCTGCAGCGCCTGATTCTGGCCGAGCGCGGTGGCGTAGTCACTCAGTTTTGGCAGGCAGGAATTATAGGCCTTGCGGATGGCCGCCGAGTTCATCACCGCGTTGAGATGCACTGCCGGCGACCAGGCGCGGTGCAGCCGCTCATCAAGACTCTGCAGCGGCTCCACGAATCCGTCCCAGCTGGCGGGCGTGTCGCCGGTCATCTGTGCCAGGACGGCGCGGTTCTCGACCAGCACCGCATCCACGGCGGGCTCGATGTGCTCGGCGTGGATGCGTGAAAACGGCGGCAGGCCGTCGCAGGACAACAGTGGATTGCTCATGGAATGCGGAAAATCGGCAGGTTTGATGCCAAAGGCAGTCTATCACGGGTCGGGATGCTGCTGTGTCACCGCAGCCGGCGGGGATTGCAGACGATGGGTGACCAGGAATACGCCGGCAGCACCGCTCACCAGGAATGCGGCGAGACAGGCTGCCGCCCACAGCCGGAAACGGCCCTCGAGTTTTTTCTGCGGCACGTCGGAGAGGATGAAAGGCCGGCCGTCAGGCGCGCGTGCGAGCAGGTTCACCGGGGGGCGCATCACGGCTTCGCGCTCGCTCTCCAGAACCTGCTGGCGCGCCGCGGTGCGTGCCAAGTCCCATTCCTGCATATCGACTTGGCCGTCGTGGTTTTTGTCGAAACGCCGCAACAGCGCCGCCTGGTCTTTTTTCCACTCCACCAGCAGCTGCCGCACTTCCTCATTGATGTCGGCGGCGCTGGCACCACCGCCCTGTGTATGGAAATAACCCAGGGCATAGAGCGGATCGCCGTCGTGGATGCGTTGTTCCTCGTAGCGGTAACGGGAACCGATGCCCAGGCTGCCGAGCTTGGGCCCGCCTATAGGGTCCGGGGTATCGCCGTACCACACCTGGCGCAGCGACGGGAATACCTCGGCTCCCTCCGGATCTATCACGCACTGTCCCGTGCCGTCATCCATGCAGAACAGATCGTCGCTGCTCCTGTGGGAGACGAGCTGCCACGCACCGCGGCCTTTCGAGCCGGTCCCACGTTCCTCGATCTTGCAGGCCCACCACAGGCAGCGGGTGCCGGTGAGCGGGGCGATGATGGGAGCGCCCGGCATGAGCGCGCCGCGACCCTGCAGTTCCACGTAGCCCTGGGCGGCGGAACGGATCAGTGACTGTGGGATATCCTCGATGAGGCGTGCGCGATTGAAAAAATGGAAAGTGGCGAAGAATGCCGCCACCGCCGCTGCGCATACGCACGTGGTCCAGAACCAGAAATCGCCCGGACTGGCGGACCGGATGACCGCTATCCAGCCCGTCGGATCAAACAGATTCAAGCCGGTTCACCTCAGCCGAACAGGGCCTTCACATTGACATCCTGCTTCTCTGCATTGCTGAATTCCAGCAGATGCGCCTGCTTGAAGCCGAAATTGCCCGCGATGATGGAATCCGGGAACTGCTCGGTGCGGATGTTGAAGACATTCACGCTGTCATTGTAAAACTCGCGCCGGTCGGCGATGCTGTTCTCGAGACCGGTGATGCGGGCCTGCAGCTGCTGGAAGGATTCATTGGCCTTGAGCTGCGGATAGGCTTCCGCCACGGCATACAGATTGCCGATCATGGAACGCAGCTGGGCTTCCGCCGGCCCCAATGCCGCCACGTTGCCGCTCTCGCGTGCCTGCTGCACCGCAGCGCGTGCCTGCATGACCTTCTCAAGCGTCTGCTGCTCGTAACCCATGTACTGCTTGCAGGTCTCCACCAGTTTCGGCAGCTCGTCATGGCGCTGTTTCAGCAGCACGTCGATGTTGGCCCAGGCTTTGGCGACGTTGTTCTTCAGGGACACCAGGTTGTTGTAGAGCAGCACGGCATAAACCAGGATGACGATGATGATCGCCAGGATAATAAAGCCGGTGACGCTCATGGTTTTCCCCAAGCGTGAGTTGTAACGCATCGCAGTATACACTTGGGACACAGTCCGTAACCTGGCGGCAAGGCGGTGTTGCGGCCGGGACGGCGCGTTGCCGCGGAGGGGGTATGCCGGTCAGACCGTACCAGGGCGTGCTGCCCATCGTCGGCAGGAATGTGTACGTGGATGCGGCCGCCGTGGTCATCGGCCGGGTGACCCTGGGAGATGATGTGTCGCTGTGGCCATTGGCGGTGGCACGCGGTGACGTGAACGACATCAGCATCGGTGCACGCACCAATATCCAGGACCTGGCCGTGCTGCACGTCACCCACGACGGTCCCTATTCACCGGGCGGCCTGCCGCTGGTGATTGGCGAGGAGGTGACCGTGGGCCACCGGTGCCTGCTGCATGCCTGCCGCATCGGCCACCGCTGTCTCATCGGCATGGGGGCCATCGTCATGGATGGCGCCGTGATCGAGGACCAAGTGCTGCTGGCTGCCGGCAGCCTGGTGAGTCCGGGCAAACGGCTGCAGGGCGGCCATCTGTACCGCGGCAGTCCGGCGCAAGCGGTGCGCCGGCTGACAGCGGATGAAATCGGGATGTTGCGCTATTCCGCCGCCCACTACGTGCGGCTCAAGGACCGGTATTTGACCGGCGCTTAGCCCGGCCCGCCGCGCAAACTCACGCCTTCGCCTGCGTGGAAGGTTTGCGTGTCACTAATGCGTTTGTGTTGGAGGCCTGGCATGCAGTACCTGCACACCATGATCCGGGTATCGGACCTGGAACAGTCCCTGGATTTTTTCTGCAACAAGCTCGGCTTCGTGGAGATCGCCCGCAGCCAGAACGAGAAAGGGCGTTTCACGCTGGTGTTCATCGCCGCACCGGCGGACGCGGCGGCGGCGCGCGGCAACAAAGCGCCTCTGGTGGAACTCACCTGGAACTGGGATGAACGCGGCTACGCCGGCGGGCGCAACTTCGGCCATCTGGCCTACCGGGTGGATGACATCTACGCGCTCTGTGAGCGGCTCGTGCAGGCGGGCGTCGTCATCAACCGGCCGCCGCGGGATGGGCATATGGCCTTCATCCGCACCCCGGACGGCATCTCCATCGAATTGCTGCAGAACGGCGCTGCGTTGCCGCCGCGCGAGCCCTGGATATCCATGGCTAACAGCGGCAGCTGGTGACGGCGTGGCGCACGTAACGCCGGTATATTCAACTGCGCCACATCCGCAGCAGGCTCATCGCCCGTGGGCCGCGGCAGCTGCAGGCGCGGCGGGCACAGGGCCCATGACGGACTGCAGCCAGGCCACGAACCGGCTGCGGTACTCCGGCAGATTGAAGGTTCCGGTGTGCGGGATATGGGGGATTTCCCACAGGGTTTTCGGTGCGTGGGCGGCGGCGTACAGCGCACGCGCGTTCCGGATGGATACCACCGGATCATTGATGCCGCCGATGATGAGCACCGGCACATGGATTTTCCGGATGGCTTCGATGGGCCGGTATCTGTCGCTCACCAGGTATGACAGTGGCCACTGCAGCGGCCAGGTGAGCCAGAATCCCGCCAGTTTCTGCCGGGCGATGCCGCGCAGGGTGGCGTAACTGCTGTCGATTGCCAGCCCGCGCACCCGGCCGGCATAGGCTGAATCCGCCAACGCCGTCACCGCGATGGCGGCGCCGAGGCTCTGGCCCAGCACCACCACACGCTGCGGATCCACATCTTCCATGCTGAACACCTTGGCCAGTGCCGCCTGGGCGTCGGCGTGCACGCCGTCCAGCGACGGGCTGCCATCCGACAGGCCGTAACCGCGGTAATCGAACAGCAGCACGTTGTAACCGCGGACCGGCAGCCAGTATACGTTGGTGATGTGCTCGCTGATGTTCTGGGCGTTGCCGTGCAGGAACAGCACCGTGCCCTGGGGCCTGCCCTGGGCCGGCAGGAACCAGCCGTGCAGCATCACACCGTCGCTGGAGCGGAAGAACACATCGCGATATTTGATGTCGAGCGTGGCGGGATTGAGCTGCTGGCCGGTCCAGGGCTGGAAGATCAGGTTGGTGCAGCCGGCCAACAGCAGCGTTATGAGCAGGCACAGGCTGCGGCGCATCAGAAATACCACAGCAGTTTGAGGGAGGCGTCGTTCGCCGGCGCGTGGATGTCACCCTCGCGGGTCAGGTCCAGGCGCAGCGACAGATCCCTGGTCAGCACGAAATTCTGGCCGAGACGGAAGCGCACCGCGGTGAATCCGAGATGGCGTGCATAGCGCTGCACTTCCACCTCGGCCAGCATATTCCACCGACCGGTCAGGTGCCAGAGCAGGCCGGTTTCAGGACCGACGCCCAGGTCAAAGCCTTTGGGAACGCCGCCGTTGGTAAGCAGACTGCCTTCCGCCATCGCATACAGCATGACGTCGTCACCAAGCCGCCAGGCGCCGCCCAGTCCGCCATGCACGTCGCCTACCAGTGGCCGTTGGGTGGTGCTGATCCATTCGTGGCTCCAGCCGATGCTGAGTTGCCAGGACAGCGGTTTAAA
>JAGWNO010000040.1 GCA_028871235.1 Gammaproteobacteria bacterium | reverse complement strand
GTTTCCTCTTCCTGCTGGCTCCACTTGCCGCCCTTGGCCTCGATGCCGTCGCGCTTGACACTGGCAAGCACGCTGGCCGCCTGCTCGCCGCCCATGACGCTGATGCGCGCATTCGGCCACATCCACAGGAAGCGCGCGCCGTAGGCGCGGCCGCACATGGCGTAATTGCCGGCGCCGAAGCTGCCGCCGATGATGACGGTGAACTTGGGCACGGTGGCGCAGGCCACGGCGGTCACCATCTTGGCGCCGTCCTTGGCGATGCCACCGTGTTCGTATTTCTTGCCCACCATGAAGCCGGTGATGTTCTGCAGGAACACCAGCGGGATGCGGCGCTGCTCGCACAGTTGGATGAAGTGCGCGCCTTTGAGGGCGGATTCGGAGAACAGGATGCCATTGTTGGCGAGGATGCCGATGGGGTAGCCGTACAGGTGCGCGAAGCCGGTGGCCAGCGTCTTACCGTAGAGCGCCTTGAATTCCTGGAACTCGGAACTATCGGTGAGGCGCGCGATGATCTCGTGCACGTCGTAGGGATAGCGCGTGTCCTGCGGCACGATGCCGTAGATTTCGTCCGCCGCATAACGCGGCTCCGCCGGTTCGCGTTTCGCCAGCCACTCAGGCCTGCGGTAGTTCAGGTTGGCGACGATCTCGCGGGCGATAGCCAGTGCATGCGCGTCGTTTTCGGCCAGATGATCGGTGACGCCGGATATCCTGCTGTGCACCTCGCCGCCGCCCAGCGTCTCCGCGTCCACGATCTCGCCGGTGGCGGCTTTCACCAGCGGCGGGCCGCCTAAAAAGATGGTGCCCTGGTCGCGCACGATGATGGCTTCATCGCACATGGCCGGGACATACGCGCCGCCGGCGGTACACGAGCCCATCACCACCGCGATCTGCGGGATGCGCTCGCGGGACAGCCGCGCCTGGTTGTAGAAGATGCGGCCGAAGTGTTCTTTGTCCGGGAACACCTCGTCCTGCAGCGGCAGGAAGGCGCCGCCGGAATCCACCAGATATATGCAGGGCAGGCGGTTCTCCAGCGCCACTTCCTGGGCGCGCAGGTGTTTCTTGACCGTGATGGGGTAATAGGTGCCGCCTTTCACGGTGGCGTCGTTGGCCACCAGCATCACTTCGCGGCCGTGCACCCGGCCGATGCCGGTGATGAGCCCGGCGGCCGGCGCGTCGTCGTCATACATGCCGAAGGCGGCCAGCGGCGATAGCTCCAGGAACGGCGAGCCGCGGTCCAGCAGCGCCTCGATGCGCGCGCGCGGCAGCAGCTTGCCGCGGTCAGTGTGTTTCTTGCGGGCTTTCTCGTCGCCGCCGAGCGCTGCGCGTGCCTGCTGCTCGCGCACATCGGCCACCAGCTTCACCATGTGGGCGCGGTTGGCGGCGAATTCCCTGCTGTTCCTGTCTATCGCTGATTTGAGGATCGGCATCAGGAGACCTTGTTATTGGGTGGATCCGGATGAACTTGCAGGCCGGGTGCTGCCCGGACGGGGTATTTTAGCCCTCCGGGTATGTATTTGTACCGCCCGCATCTTTTATAGTTCCTGCATGGGACCATCCGGGCTGCGGGAAATCTCAACGCGCTGCTGCATCGTCGGCGGCGGTCCGGCGGGCATGATGCTTGGCTTGCTGTTGGCCCGGGCCGGCATCGCTGTGACGCTTCTGGAGAAGCACGCGGACTTTCTGCGCGATTTCCGCGGCGACACCGTGCACCCGTCCACGCTGGAAGTACTGCGTGATACCGGCCTGTTGGAAAGTTTCCTGGCGCTGCCGCATCGCGAGGAGCAGCAGCTGATGGTGCAGTTTGCCGACGGCATGCTCGCCTTCGCGGATTTCCGCGGCCTGCGGCCGTTCCCGTTCCTGGTTTTTGTACCGCAATGGGATTTTCTCGAGCTGCTGGCGGGCGCGGCGCGCCGCTATCCGCATTACACACTGCTCATGCGCGCCGAGGCGGAGACGCTGATTCAGGAAGACGGACGGGTGGTGGGCGTGCGTGCCGACACCGCGGACGGTCCGCTGGAAGTACGCGCCGATCTGGTGGTGGGCACCGATGGCCGCCACTCCACGCTGCGCGCCGCAGCCGGACTGCAGCCACGGCAATTCGGCGCCCCCATGGATGTACTGTGGTTCCGCATCTCGCGCCGTCGCAGCGATCCCGACCAGACTTTTGGCATAGCCGGGCGCGGGCAGATGATGGCGCTCATCAACCGCAACGATTACTGGCAGGCCGGGTTCATCATCCCCAAGGGCAGCGGTGACGCGCGTCGCCGGCGGCCCATCATGGACTTTCAGGCGGAGATCGCGCGCGTGGCGCCGTTCCTCAGCGGACGCACAGGCGAGATCAGGTCATGGCAGGACGTGAGCCTGCTGTCGGTGGGCGTGGACCGGCTGGAACGCTGGCATCTTCCGGGCCTGCTGCTGATCGGCGACGCCGCCCACGTCATGTCGCCGGTGGGCGGCGTGGGCATCAACCTCGCTGTCCAGGACGCGGTGGCCGCGGCCAACATCGTCGGTCCCGTGCTGTGCGACGGGAAGATCCCCGATGAGCGCCTGCTGGCGTGCGTGCAACGCCGGCGCATGCTGCCGACGCGCATTGTGCAGGGCATCCAGCGGCTGATGCAGCGCAATATATTGGAACGGGTGCTGAGCCAGGAAGGCCCACCACCCCCGGCGCCGGCGGCTATGCGTTTTTTGTTCAGCTTCCGCTTTGTGCGACGCATCCCGGCGCGCGTCTTCGGTCTCGGCTTCCGTCGTGAGCGAGTGCGGCTGCCGGCAGCGCCGGTTGTCAACCAATCCGTGCAGTAGTCGAGGAATGGTTTTGGGTACTTTTTCCGAAACAAAAGTACCCCGCCCGCCGGTGCGGGAACCGGCTATTGAGAAAATTTGTTTTTAGAAAAAGCGCGCAATGCACGCTCAAACCATTTCAACACCGATTGCCGTGGCTTCACCGCCGCCGATGCACAGCGAGGCGATGCCGCGCTTCAGGTGACGCGTCTTGAGGGCGTGCAGCAGTGTGACGATGAGGCGCGCGCCGCTCGCCCCGATGGGATGACCCAGGGCGCAGGCACCGCCGTTCACGTTCACTTTCTCATGGGGAAGTTTCAGTTCGTGCATGGCTGCCATGGCGACCACGGCGAAGGCTTCGTTGATTTCGTAGAGATCCACGTCTTTTTCCGACCAGTCGAGTCTCTTCTGCAGCTTGTCTATGGCACCCACCGGCGCGGTGGTGAACCAGGCCGGCTCCTGGGCGAATCCGGCATGGCCGACGATGCGTGCCAATGGTTTGAGGCCGCGCTTCCTGGCCTCGCTCTCGCGCATCAGCAGCAGTGCCGCAGCACCGTCGGAGATGGAGGAAGAGCTTGCGGCAGTCACGGTGCCACCGTCCTTCTTGAACGCGGGTTTCAGCGTCGGGATCTTGCCGATGTCGCAGCGGCTCGGCTCTTCGTCCGCGTCCACCACGCGCTCACCCTTGCGGTCCTTCACCGTGACCGGTGCGATCTCGGCTTTGAAGACACCGGCCTGCATTGCATGCTGGGTGCGTTTCACGGACTCGATGGCGAAGGCGTCCTGCTGCTCGCGGGTAAAGTGGTATTTGTCAGCGCACAACTCGCCGAACACGCCCATCATCTGGCCGTCGTAAGGATTCTGCAGACCATCGAAGAACATGTGATCGAGGATCTGCTGGTGGCCCATGCGCAGGCCGGCGCGCGCGCCCGGGATGAGGTAGGGCGCGTTGCTCATGGATTCCATGCCGCCTGCCAGCACGATGTCGGCGGAACCGGCGGCGATCAGGTCGTGGGCCATCATCACCGCCTTCATACCGGAGCCGCAGACCTTGTTGATGGTGGTGCAGCCCACGGATTTCGGGATACCGGCAGCGAGCGAGGCCTGACGCGCCGGCGCCTGGCCAAGTCCGGCCGGCAGCACGCAACCCATGATGACTTCGCTGATGTCTTCGGGTTTGAGCTTGGCATCGGCCACCGCGGCTTTGATGGCGGCAGCGCCCAGTTGTGGCGCGCTCACCGGTGCGAACTGGCCCTGGAAGGAGCCGATGGCGGTGCGGCGGGCGCTGACTATAACAATCGGGTCTTGCGACATGAATGAATTCTCCGTATCAGAAAGTACTACGTGCTGGGTGCTGCGTACTACGTAAACACCGGAAGATGTCTTTCATCGCAGCACGCAGTACCGGGAACGCAGCACTATTTGCTATTGAACAATTCCCTTCCGATCAACATGCGCCGTATCTCGTTGGTGCCGGCGCCGATGTCGTAGAGCTTGGCATCGCGCAGCAGCCTGCCGGTGGGGTACTCATGGATATAGCCGTTGGCGCCGAGGCTCTGGATGGCTTCCAGCGCCACCCGCACGGCGTTCTCCGAAGCGAACATGAGACAGGCGGCGGCCTCCTCGCGCGGATACTCGCCGCGGTCGAAGCGTTCGCATACCCGGTAGGTGAACGCGCGCGCCGCTTGCAGCGCCGTGAACATGTCCGCGAGTTTGGCCTGCATGATCTCGAATTCGCCGATGGGCTTGCCGAACTGCCTGCGCTCGCGCACGTAGGGCAGCACCACGTCCAGCGCCGCCTGCATGATGCCGATGGGGCCGGCGGACAGCACCAGCCGCTCGGAATCCAGGCCGCGCATCAATATATAGACACCTTCGTTCACGCTGCCGAGCACGTTTGCATCAGGGATCTCGCAGTCCTGGAATACCAGTTCACAGGTGGGTGAACCGCGCATGCCGAGCTTGTCGAGCTTCTGTGCGGTTTTGAAACCGCGCATGCCTTTCTCGACGATGAAGGCGGTGATGCACTTGGAATCAGCTTGCTTGCCGGCGGTGCGCATGTACACCAGCAGCACGTCCGCGTCCGGGCCGTTGGTGATCCACATCTTGCTGCCGTTGGCGATCCATTTGCCACCTTTCTTCTCGGCATGGCAGCTCATGGAACCCACCACGTCGGAACCGGCGCCCGGCTCGGACATGGCGAGTGCGCCGATCCATTCGCCGCTGCACAGTTTCGGAACATATTTCCTGCGCTGTGCTTCGCTGGCGTGATGGAACAGGTTGTTGAGGCACAGGTTGGAGTGGGCCGCATAGGACAAACCCACGGATGCGGAGGCGCGGGAGATCTCCTCCATGGCCACGGCATGGGCCAGATAGGAAAGCCCGGCGCCGCCGTATTCCGCCGGGATGGTGATGCCCAGCAGACCCAGTTGGCCGAGCTTGTTCCACAGGTCCCCGGGGAACTCCGCGCGCTCGTCGATCTCCGCGGCGCGCGGCGCGATCTCGGCCGCGGCAAACCGCCGCACCGTGTCGCGCAGCAGGTCCAGTTCCGCGTTGAGGGCAGTGTTAATGGTGGTCACACAAGTTCCTTTCTGTTGTGGGAGCGACGGTATCCGTCGCGATCATCGCGGCCTGGACGGCCGCTCCCACAAAAGATTCAGTGTCCATTGCGGCGGCCGTTGTACAGGCGCTCGTAGACCTGGGGCGAACGCAGCAGCCGCGTCCTGCCGATGGCTGCGATGCGCTCCTCGGCGATGCGGTCGGCGGCCTTGTAGGTGGGGATGCGGTCGCGGTCCGCCACGCGGAACACGTTGCCGATGATGTCGTAGATGCCCGTGACCATGCGTTTGGCACGCTCCCGGTCATAGCCCTGCAGCTCGATGGACACGTTCATCACGCCGCCCGCGTTGATGACGTAATCGGGCGCGTACAGGATGCCCTTCCTGTGCAGCTCGTCGCCGCAGGCGTCGGTGGCCAGCTGGTTGTTGGCGGCGCCCGCCACGATCTCGAACCTGAACTGCGGAATGGTCTGCTCGTTGACGCTGGCGCCCAGCGCGCAGGGCACGTACACCTTGGCATTCACCTTATAGACGTCGTCCATGCCCACGGCTTCCGCCCCCAGGGCCACGCACTGCTCGATGCGCTCCTTGTTCATGTCGGTGACGAACACCTTGGCGCCGGCATCGCGCAGATGCTTGACCACGTGGGAGCCCACATGGCCGAGGCCCTGCACCGCGTAGCTCGGTTTGCCGAGATCCGTGTGTCCGTATTTCTTGTTGAGGCAGGCCTTGATGCCCTGGATCACGCCGAAGGCGGTGAACGGCGAGGGGTCGCCGGAGCCGCCGTGCACCGGATGCACTCCGGTGACGAAATCGGTCTCCTGGAAGATGTGGTCCATGTCCTGGACGTTGGTGTTCACGTCCTCGGCGGTGATGTAGCGCCCGCCCAGCGACTGCAGGAAGCGGCCGAAGGCGCGGAACATGGCTTCGGATTTCTGCGCGGGGTCGCCGATGATCACCGATTTGCCGCCGCCGAGATTGAGGCCGGAGACCGCGTTCTTGTAGGTCATGCCCTTGGCGAGCCGCAGCACGTCGGTGAGCGCCTCCTGTTCGTTGGTGTAAGGCCACATACGCAGGCCGCCGAGAGCCGGACCGAGCGTGGTGTTATGGATGGCGACGATGGCCTTGAGCCCCGACTCCCGGTGGTGACAGAAGACGACTTCTTCGTGCCCCATCGTATCGAGGGTGGCGAACAGCTCCATTTATATCCTCCTGAAAGGAAAAGCGGAATGTGTGTCGGATTCGGACGGATGGGGCAGGGATGTGCTCGCCGGGACCCGTCCGCCGGGATTGTGTTCAGACCCCCGCCGCAACGGCCGGCGGCGCGGGGCCGGGGCGGTGTGACTCGAGGGATGTACCCCGTTATGCGTGCGGGGAACGCGGCATTATACCGTGAAGCCCAAGTCCGAGGCAGATTGCCCGTAGCCGGGCCGCTATAATGACCGGACGCTCGTTATTCCTGAGGCATCCATGAGCATCGCCTCCAAGCCCAGCGACGCCAAGCTGCCGCATGCGGCGAAACTGCCGCTGCGTTTCGTGACGGCGGCGAGCCTGTTCGACGGCCACGACGCGGCTATCAACATCATGCGCCGCATCATCCAGAGCCAGGGCGCGGAAGTCATCCATCTGGGACACAACCGTTCGGTGGAGGACGTGGTGCGCGCGGCGCTGCAGGAGGATGCCGACGGCATCGCCATCAGCTCCTACCAGGGCGGCCACATGGAGTATTTCCGCTACATGGTGGACATGCTCAAGCAGCGCGGCGCGGGCCATATCCGCGTATTCGGCGGCGGCGGCGGCACCATCACCCCGGAGGAGATTGCCGAACTGCAGCAGTACGGCGTGGAGCGCATCTACCACCCCAACGACGGCATGCACATGGGCCTCGCCCAAATGATCGAGGACGTGGTGGAGCGCACCACCAGGCACCGACTGGAGCCCCAGCGGCCGGCCAATATTTCCCCCGATGACGAGATCTCCGTGGGCCGCATGCTCACCGCCATCGAGGCGGGAGTGCTGTCGGAAACGGAGCTCACGCGGCTGCGCCGGGAATGGGAACTGGCCGGCAGGAAGACCCCGGTGGTGGGCCTCACCGGCACCGGCGGCGCCGGCAAATCCTCGGTGGTGGACGAACTGCTGCTGCGCTTCCTGCAGGCGTTCCCGCGGATGCGCATCGCGGTGCTGGCGGTGGATCCCACGCGCAGGCGCACCGGCGGCGCGCTGCTCGGCGACCGCATCCGCATGAACGCGCTGCGCAGCAAGCGCGTGTTCATGCGCTCCATGGCCACGCGCCGCGCCCACGCGGCGGTGAGCGCCATGCTCAAGGACTGCATCGCCTGCCTGCGCGGCCAGGGCTACGACCTGATAATGGTGGAGACCGCCGGCATCGGCCAGAGCGATACCGAGATCGTGGACCTGGTGGATTTTGCCGCCTATGTCATGACCAGCGACTACGGCGCCGCCAGCCAGCTCGAGAAGATCGACATGCTGGACTACGCCGAACTGGTGGTGCTCAACAAGTTCGACCGGCGCGGCGCCGACGACGCGTTGCGCGACGTGAAGAAACAGTGGAAGCGCAACCGCACCGCCTTCAAGCTGCCGGACGGGCAGGTGCCGGTATATCCCACCATCGCCAGCCAGTTCAACGATCCGGGCATCACCTGGATGTTCGTGAACCTGTGCCGGCTGCTGCGCGACAAACTCAAGCTCGATGGCATGGCGGCGGTTTCAGCCGCGACCGGGGAGCCGCCGCGCTGCAACTGGAAGCCGGAACTCGATGTCTCATTGAAGGAACCCCGCGCCACGGTGCTCATCCCCGGCGCGCGGCTGCGCTACCTCGCCGAGATTTCCGAGCAGGGCCGGGACATCAACAAAGGGATTGATCGGCAGGCAGAGGCCGCGGGCCGCGCCCAGCATTACTACGAAGTGCTGCGCGACCTCCAGGATCCGAAGCAGCCGAAACCGCTGCATCTTTACCATGCCGATGATCTGTTAGAGGCTCCTCACCCCTCACTCCTCACGCCTCACTCTCTTCTGATACTCCGCCAGCGCTACCAGGACGCGGTGAGATCCCTGTCTTCCGAAGCGCTGCACCTGTTGCGCGAGTGGCCGCAGCGCTTGAAGGTCATCACCGACGAGCACTACACCTATGAGGTGCGCGGCAAGGCGATCGAGGGCAGCAACTACGTCGAATCCCTGGCGCACCAGAAGATCCCCAAGATCGCACCGCCCGTTTACAAGAGCTGGGCGGACCTGCTGCGCTTCCTGATGCGCGAGAACCTGCCCGGCGCATATCCTTACACCGCCGGCGTCTATCCCTACCGCCGCATCGGTGAGGACCCGACCCGCATGTTCGCCGGCGAGGGCACGCCGGAGCGCACCAACCGCCGCTTCCATTACCTCTCCCACGGCCAGGATTCGGCGCGCCTTTCGACGGCTTTCGATTCGGTCACGCTCTACGGCGAGGATCCGGCGGAACGTCCGGACATCTACGGCAAGGTGGGCAACTCCGGGGTCAGCATCGCGACGCTGGACGACATGAAGAAACTCTACTCGGGCTTCGACCTGTGCGATCCCAAGACTTCCGTGTCCATGACCATCAACGGCCCGGCGCCCATGATCCTGGCCATGTTCATGAACACCGCCGTGGACCAGCAGGTGGAGAAATACCTGCGCGCCGATGAGCGGCGCTGGCAGGCTGCGGAGAAGAAGATCGCGGCCATATATAAGGACAAGCCGCGCCCGCGATACGCCGGCGAACTGCCGGAAGGCAACAACGGCCTGGGGCTCGGGCTGCTGGGCGTCACCGGCGACGAGGTGGTGGAACGCGGGACTTACGAGAAGATCCGCGCCGAGACGCTCTCCACGGTGCGCGGCACGGTGCAGGCCGACATCCTGAAAGAAGATCAGGCCCAGAACACCTGCATCTTCTCCACCGAGTTCGCGCTGCGCATGATGGGCGACATCCAGCAGTTCTTCGTGGAGCACAAGGTCCGCAACTTCTATTCGGTGTCCATCTCCGGTTACCACATCGCCGAAGCCGGCGCGAACCCCATCAGCCAGCTGGCCTTCACTCTGGCCAACGGCTTTACCATCGTGGAGTACTACCTGGCCCGCGGCATGCAGATAGACGACTTCGCGCCGAACCTTTCCTTCTTCTTCAGCAACGGCATGGACCCGGAATACACCGTCATCGGCCGGGTGGCGCGGCGCATCTGGGCGCGGGCCATGCGCGAGCGCTACGGTGCCTCCGCCCGCAGCCAGATGCTCAAGTACCACATCCAGACTTCGGGCCGTTCGCTGCACGCCCAGGAAATCCAGTTCAACGACATCCGCACTACGTTACAGGCGCTCTACGCGCTGTTCGACAATTGCAACTCATTGCACACCAACGCCTACGACGAGGCCATCACCACCCCCACGGAAGAGAGCGTACGCCGCGCCGTGGCCATCCAGCTCATCATCAACCGCGAGCTGGGGCTGAACTTCAACGAGAACCCCTGGCAGGGCAGCTTCATCGTCGAGCAGCTTACCGACCTGGTGGAGGAGGCGGTGTACAAGGAATTCGAGGCCATCTCCGAGCGCGGCGGCGTGCTGGGTGCCATGGACACCATGTACCAGCGCAGCAAGATCCAGGAAGAGTCGCTGTATTACGAACAGAAAAAACATGACGGCTCGCTGCCGCTGGTGGGCGTGAACACCTTCCTGCCGCGCGAGCACGCCGGCGACATCGTCACAAAAATCGAGCTCATACGTTCCACCGAGGACGAGAAGCGCCAGCAGATCGAAAATGTGCAGCGCTATCGCGCAGCCCGCAATCCCCTGGTATCCGATGTAGGAGCGGCGGTCCCCGCCGCGATTTCTGCTCCAGGCTCCCTCACCCAACTCCAACAGACCGCCCGCGAGCGCAAGAATATCTTCGCCTCGCTCATGGAAGCGGTGAAGTTCAATTCACTGGGGCAGATCAGTCATGCGCTGTATGAAGTGGGAGGAGAATATCGGCGGAATATGTAGATGCGGTCTTAATATTTCGTTTGCATTGAGAGCAGCGCAGAAGGCGCGAAGTCGGAGGGTGGAACTCCAGCTGCGACAGATATGTTTCGAGTTTTGCGTCGCTATGTTCAACATGAAGGTGAGTAATAAGTGACAGACGATGGATTAGCGAACAAAACTCTGATATCTGTGCTCCAGCGCAGCTTTTGATGGTTGATCTGCAGCCCGAGTCGGTAAAAGTAGTTCTGAATTATGTAGCGCTTGTAATCCATATTTCAGCATCGGCCCATCCACTTCCTTAAGCACATCTTCTCGCACTTCGATTACATAGTCCGGCCTAACGCCGACAATCCCACGATCAAATGCGGCATGGTGTATCTTGCATAAGGCTAGACCATTGGAGACTTCCGGGTGCCCATCAGGGTCAGAATCGGGAATGATATGAGCAGCATCCAGCAATTCCCGGTGCTTGAGCCGACACATTGCGCAGTGGGTGCGGTAGGCGTCCAGCACCCGTTCCCGGAAAGAGGCCTGATGCAATCTGACTTGTACTGCCGCAGTCGCGTATTGTCGCCGCAGCTCTGTCCTTACGGTATCGGCTACCTCTGATTCTGGTAACAGCGCACCTTCAAATGTCCCAGCCTGATCCGCCATGATTGTGAACGTGAGTCGTGCTGGATCATCGCCGGTTACATAGACAGGCTTGATGGCCTGATAACGCCCTTGGGCTACCGCAAAGAAATACACCAGCGGCACGTTGTTCCGCATGGCATTGCGAAGCCCCACATTGTCCCGATGGTTCGGGTTCTTACCCCGGTAGCGGTATGAGAGTCGATGGGCGTCCTCAAACCGATCCGGATATGGTCCGTTCAGGACTGTGGTAACGGACAGGGGATATTCACAGCCTAGTGGGGTGAAAATCCCCTGGGGGGACATCAAATGGACTTGCCTGCCCTCTAGCTCAAAACCCTGCTGAATCAGCGCCCGCGGTAATATATCCTCATGAGCAGGTGACACCTCGTCCAGCCACTGGAAGGCTCTGGTCCTGACCTTGGTATCCCAGCTAGATTCCGTCATTTCATGTAAATGATAAGCGACAAACTGCTGCTTTGCAGTGCTATCTTTAATCATCGGGGCGAGGCCATGGGCAGGAGTAACAGATGGCCAGGAATATCGCGGTTTTTGCGGACGGCACCTGGGAGAGCAATGAGGTTGCCAATCCCACCAATGTGGTGAAGCTGCACGCAGCGCTGTTGCCACAGGATACGGCCGGCAATCCACAGATTTCCGTCTATCAGATCGGACTCGGCTCGGAAGGCCTGAAAGCCTGGCGCGTGCTGAGCGGCGCCACCGGCGCGGGCTTAAGCGAAAACGTTCAGGATCTCTACGGCTATCTGGTTCTAAATTACCGTCCCCGGGACAGGCTGTTTCTCTTCGGTTTCAGCCGCGGCGCCTATACGGTGCGCAGCCTCTCGGGCCTGATCCGGAGCGCCGGCATCCTGCGGCCGGAAAACTTCGAGCGCATCAAAGAAGCGTATGCCATATACATTGCCCGTGGACTGGAGACCCATCCGCGCGCGGTGCGTTCGCGCAATTTCCGCCAAGCCTATGCATGGCCGGAATTCGCGGAGCCGGACGATTTCGTCATTCATTGCATCGGCGTGTGGGACACGGTGGGTGCACTCGGCATTCCCGGTACGGGCGTGGAAAAACTGGTAGAGCGCTTCCACGACACGGACTTGAGCACCTTCACGCACTATGCGTTCCAGGCGCTGGCGGTGGACGAACGCCGCAGCACCTTTATGCCCTGCGTGTGGACGCAGCAGGCAGGTGCGCCAACAACCCAGGTGCTGGAGCAAACCTGGTTCGCGGGCGTGCACTCCGATGTAGGTGGTGGTTACAAGGAGGACGGCCTGTCCAACGACACGCTTGCCTGGATGTGGCTGCGGGCGGAGCAGGCGGGCCTGGCGCTGGACAAGAAGCAGTTCCCGGCGCGCAACCCCTTCGATACCTTGCACAATTCACTGACCGGATTGTTCAAACTGCTCAGCTGGTTTCGCAGCGGAGTACGCAAGATCATCCTGAAACAGCCCCCGCCTGCGCCCAACACCAACCAGGGCGTCCATGAATCGGTGAAAGCTCGCTACGACAAGCAGGATGCAAAGTACCGGCCCAAGAATCTCGAGGCCTATCTAAAAGACCCGCATTCCGTGTATGTGAACGATTAATGTCAGTCGACAAGAGTCCAGTGAAATCAATTCCATTGTCATACGCCCGTATTCTTGCCCTGACTGCGTTGACCATGGTTGCCTTTGCAGGCAATTCATTGCTCTGCCGGGCAGCGCTTAAAGCCACCCACATTGATGCTGCCAGCTTTACCACGATCCGTTTAATTTCCGGCGCCGTGATGCTATGGCTGCTAACGCGTATACGGCGCGGCACACGTAACGGCAGCTGGTGGTCTGCATTTGCATTGTTTATTTATGCCGCCAGTTTTTCTTATGCGTATGTGAGCCTGCCCGTAGCGAGCGGCGCTTTACTGCTGTTTGGCGCCGTCCAGGCAACCATGATCGGGTATGGAATCTGGATTGGAGAACGCCTGCGGCGCTTGCAACTCGTCGGTCTTATCTTGGCTTTCGCAGGGCTTATCGGTCTCTTGCTGCCGGGCGTCACGGCGCCGCCGCTGTTCGGTTCCCTGCTGATGTTGGGCGCAGGCGTGGCCTGGGGCATCTACTCCTTGCGCGGCCGGGGCGCGGGCAATCCTATCGCGGTGACCGCGGGCAATTTTCTGCGCACGGTGCCGATTGCGTTTGCCTTGAGCGCGTTGACGTATAAAGGCGTAGCCATGGATGCCGACGGATTCGGGTACGCGGTGGCGTCCGGTGCGCTGGCCTCCGGACTGGGCTACTCGATCTGGTACACGGCCTTGCCCGCATTGAAAGCCACCAGCGCCGCAACGGTACAACTCAGCGTGCCGGTGATCACGGCTCTGGGCGGCATCCTGCTGCTGGGTGAGCACATCACCCTGCGCCTGGTATTGGCGTCCATCGCCATCCTGGGCGGCATCGCACTGGTGATCCTGGAGAAATGGCATGCCAGCAGCGCCCAACAGTTTGGCGCCGAACAGCAAGAGAATACAGATTGTGGTACCGCTTTATTAATGTTTTGTTAAAGATATGAAGGTTCATCGACAGGAAACTAGATTTCAAAGATTGCC
>JAGWNO010000039.1 GCA_028871235.1 Gammaproteobacteria bacterium | reverse complement strand
AAGGAAACCGTCAAGTCAATTAAAGCCGGCCAGCAGGGCATGGTGATACTGGACCAGACGCCGTTCTATGCGGAATCCGGCGGCCAGGTGGGCGACCAAGGTGTGTTACGCACCGCCAAAGCTGAATTCAAGGTCGAGGATACCCAGAAACGCGGCGGCGGTGCACACGCCCATCTCGGCACTCTCACTAAAGGCGAGCTGAAAATCGGAGATAGTGTGGACGCGCAGGTGGATGAAAAACTTCGCATTGCTACGGTATTGAATCATTCCGCCACGCACCTGCTGCACGCGGCGCTGCGCCAGGTGTTGGGTGCGCACGTGCTGCAGAAAGGCTCGCTGGTGACACCGGACCGGCTGCGCTTCGACTTCTCTCACTACCATCCGGTGACACCCGAGGAACTGCAGCGTATCGAAGATCTGGTGAACGCGGAGATCCGCAAGAATGCGGATGCCGACGTGCGCCAGATGGGCTACGACGAAGCCATCCAGTCCGGCGCCATGGCGCTGTTCGGCGAGAAGTACGGCAGCACCGTACGCGTCATGAAATTCGGGGATTTCTCCACGGAACTCTGCGGCGGTACCCATGTGCGCCGCGTCGGCGACATCGGTTTTTTCAAGATCGTGGGCGAGTCCGGCGCGGCCGCCGGCGTGCGTCGCATTGAGGCGCTCAGCGGGGACGGTGCTTTGCAATGGCTGCATGCAGCGGAACAGAAGTTGCGCGGCGTGGCCGAAATCACCAAAGCCAGCTTTGACAATATCGAGGAGAAAGTGGGTCAGCTGGTGGAACGCAACCGCAGGCTGGAGAAGGAACTTGAGCAGTTGAAAGGCCAGATGGCCAGCCGCCAGGGCGGCGACCTGGCCTCCCAGGCAGTGGACGTGCACGGCATCAAGGTGCTGGCTTCGCGACTGGACGGTGCGGACGCGAAGACCTTGCGCGATACCGTGGATCAACTCAAGAACAAACTCGGTTCCGCGGCGGTGGTGCTGGCGGCGGTGGAGGACGGCAAGGTGCGGCTGGTGGCGGGCGTGACCGCCGATTGCATGGCGAGGATCAAGGCGGGTGAACTGGTGAACGGGGTAGCCGAGCAGGTGGGCGGCAAAGGCGGCGGCCGGCCGGATATGGCCCAGGCGGGCGGCACCGATCCCTCGCGGCTCGATGCGGCACTCAAATCCGTTCCCGAGTGGGTGCGGGCGCATCTGCACTGAGCGCACATTTGACAACAATCCCCATGAATCATGACGGTGGTCCGGCGTGGCGCTGATCGTGCAGAAATACGGCGGCACCTCGGTGGCCGATGGCGCACGCATCGGGCACGTGGCCGACAAGGTATGTGCCGCACGCCGCGCCGGCCATGACCTTCTGGTGGTGGTCTCCGCCATGGCAGGGGAGACGGACCGGCTGCTCAGTCTCGGAAAGAATATCTCCCAGCGCCCGAATCCCCGTGAACTGGATGTGCTGCTGGCCACCGGCGAACAGGTGAGCATCGCGCTCCTGGCCATCGCCCTGGAGAAGCGCGGACTATCCGCTTGTTCCTTCACCGGCGGACAGGTGTGCATCCGCACCGATGACGCCCATACCAAGGCGCGTATCCTTGCCATAGACGAAGACAAGCTGCGGGACACCCTCGCGCGCGGCTGTATCCCGGTAGTGGCCGGTTTTCAGGGTGTCGATGCCGCCGGCAATATCACCACCCTCGGCCGCGGCGGTTCCGACACCACCGCGGTAGCGCTGGCGGCCGCGCTCAAAGCCGATGAATGCCAGATCTACACCGATGTGGACGGCGTCTATACCACTGATCCGCGCATGGTGCCGGAAGCGCGGCGTCTGGCGCGCATCACCTTCGAGGAGATGCTGGAACTGGCGAGCCTGGGCTCCAAGGTGCTGCAGATCCGCGCCGTGGAATTCGCCGGCAAGTACAACGTCCCCTTGCGCGTGCTGTCCACCTTCAAGGAAGGTGCGGGCACGCTCATCACCTATGAGGATACCGCCGTGGAAGCCGCCATTGTTTCAGGCATCGCCTTCAACCGTGACGAAGCGGAAATCACCCTCATCGGCGTGCCCGACGTACCCGGCACCGCTTACCGCATACTCGGACCGGTCGCCGCCGCCAATATCGTAGTGGACATGATCGTGCAGAACGTGGCGCGCGGAGGCCGTCTGGATTTCAGCTTCACCATCCATCGCAACGACTACCCGCAGACCATAGATATCATGCAGGCCAACCTCCGTCACATCGGCGCGGAGCAGGTGGTGGGTAACGACCGGGTTGTGAAGATCTCCATCGTCGGCGTCGGCATGCGCTCCCACGCGGGCGTCGCCAGCAGTGTGTTCCAGGCATTGTCTGAAGAAGATATAAGCATCCGGATGGTTGCAACTTCTGAAATCAAGATCTCCGTGGTGGTGGAAGAAAAGCATCTGGAGCTGGGTGTGCGCACCCTGCACGCGGCGTTTCGACTGCATGAACCGCCGCAGCAGGACTTCCTGCAACGCTCCGCGGGCGCGTCCAGGCGCCGCGGCGGCATAACCGGTTGAGTGTGGCGCCGGAAAAAAGCACAATACGCCACCCTTCCGGAGGCCGGGCGGGCAAAAACAACAAAATGGAATAGGTCTAAATACAAAGGTGATTGAGTGCATCCAGGAGCCCAACAATGTTGATTCTGACGAGACGCGTGGGGGAGACGATCATGATCGGCGACAACGTGACGGTCACGGTACTGGGAGTCAAGGGCAATCAGGTTCGCGTCGGCGTGAATGCCCCCAAGGATATCGCTGTCCACCGCGAAGAGATCTACGAACGCATCAAGCAGGAGCAGGAAGCCGCCGCCGGCACGGCGCCGCCGCCGGAAACCTGAACGTCCCACCGGCCTGTTTTTGACCCATCGGGCAGGGGCCGGTATCATGGCCCGCTGCGGTACGGGCGCGTTTGCCCTGCCGCGCAAATGTTTTTCCGGAGAGATGGCCGAGCTGGTCGAAGGCGCGCCCCTGCTAAGGGCGTATACGCGCAAAACGCGTATCGTGGGTTCGAATCCCACTCTCTCCGCCATTTGTGCATAAATGAGGGCACTTTTTCCGGAGTGCCCTTTTTCGTTGCTATCGGGGATCACGACTGCTGATAGTCCTCGACAATGTGAGTGTATTGGAGCGGTCAATGATCTGGTTGGGGCTGGTGGCGTTCTGGGGCTGATAAGTCCAGACCGTATCACCGGCCAGCGCGACCGAAGCAGCGATACCGGACACAATCAACGGAAAGAAGCCGCGGATGCGAGCGCGGGCGTTTACCCTGTACAGCGTGAACATAGGTCATGCCGGAATTTTCCCCTGATGGTTCCCTGTGCTAGAAACCGTAACTCAGATTCAAGTAAAGGCCATGCTCGTTCATGCGGATGTAATTGCCGTCCTGAGCGCTCTGTTCATGCTGCATGTAGTATCGGTCATACCAGCCGAAACCGAGCCGCAGGCGGTTATCCAGTTCATGCAACAAGCCAAGCCGTGATTCCATGTTGGACTGGGTGACATATACCTTGCCGCCTTCGTTGCGCAGACTGTACAAGCGCGGCAGGTGTCCGCCGAGGTATTCCGCATCGATATCCCAGTCGTGTGCAAACGGCCAGCGCAGGCGTGCTCCCGCAAGCGGCACCGGCAACTCCTGGGTGATGAAATCCTCCCGGGTGGTGGCTCCGCTCAGTTGTGAAGGGTTGGCCGCGCCCACCGGGTAACCCTGCAGGTTGTAGGTGAGTCCCACATAGGTAAAGCCGAGTTCGCCATCGAGCCGCACCCGACCGGTGGTGTCTGGAAACAGTCTCTGGCGGTAAAGCGCGGTGATCTGCCAGTTGTTGACCGGATTGGTATCCGTGATGACCGGTCGGCCGGCGGCGAGCCCCACGCCGTTGAAATACACCGGAGTCGGAAACACGGTTTCGCCATGCAGGCGCACGAGATCAAGTTGCAGTACCAGCGCACGTCCCCGTGCGAGCTTGTCGATAGCACCCAGGTGCAGACGTTGTACATAATCGATGCCGAGTCCGGGTCCGAGGGGCAGCGACGTGCCATCCACGGCATTTTCACGCACCTTTATGAATCCACCGGGCACCCCGCGGTCAAGCCCGAATTGCCAGTGCCAGGGCGCCGCGCAGACAGGCAATGTCGCTATAGAGAGAACCATACCGGCAAGCCAGGAGGATGGACTCTGGAATCTGCCCGAGGTTTTTCTCATGGTCTACCGTTTACCGCAGCCTGAACGATGTGAGCGATCCGGAGGGCCGCACGCACAGACCGTATGCGTCCGGTCCGTGATGATCGGACACGGAATGCCAGTGACTATTGATGTGTCCTGTGCGGTCGTACATCGGCGGTATCCGGCAGGATGATGATCATGGCGGGGATGCTTCTGCTTCAGAAACTCTTGTGCCAGCCCACCATGATTCCCTGTGGCATGTAGCTGAGGAAGAACGGCATGGTACGGTTGTGGGCGAAGATGCCGAAAGCAGTACCGAGTGCCCAACCGGAGAGCACATCAGTCTGCCAATGTCCCTGGGTTTTCATGCGTGCGAGGGCGTCGTAGAGCGGCAAGGCCTCCAGACCCCACACCCATGGATCCTGCCGGTGATATTCGATTATGAAAGGCGTCACGAAGCTTGCCTGCAGGGTCACCTCGCCGCTCGGAAAGCTCTGGCAGCAGCTGCCTTGGAACCAGTGGTTGGGGCTTGACGACTGGTAGGGTCGTGCACGGCTGAAGATGTACTTGAGGCCCTGGACAGTGAGCGTCGAGAAGGTTGAAGCATCCAGGGTCTGCCAGAAAGTGCGGCCAATGCGGCTCTCGCCGCCAAACCACAGCGACCCGCCAATTTCAGTGAGTGCCACACCGTATTCGAGATCCAGCTGGTTGGTGCGCTTCCAGATTCCCGAGTTGTCGTCAGGAAGGCGGTGGTCGATACCGATCAACCCGCCCACACCTACGATGAGTGGAATAGCACCCAGCAGGTAGTAGCCCGCCTGATCGCTTGGACCGGACGAAGGGTTCAGGTCGTCCGAGAGTGGCGGCGTTGGTTGTCCGTCCCGCTCGGAGTTGTTTCCAGAAATAACGGTGCGTTCATCATCCCCTGCAATAAGCGTTTGTATCTGTGCATGGAGATGGGGATGAGAGGTCCCGCTCGTGCAGGTGCCTGTTAGCTGGCTGAAAGAGCAGACCTGGAAGCTATCCGGCAGAGTATCTATCCCGAAGCTTTGAGCAGCGAGTACGGGCATGGCGGTAGTCAGCAATGGCAGGCCGGCGTAGAGAAGAGGGAGAAGGGTTTTCTTCATGGTTTCGGCTCCCGCAGGTTTACTGGAAAGAAACGAACTCACCTGCTTTGAGGCGTATCGTCGGCTTATGCGTTCGAATTGTTGCGGTCTTCCCGCGTCTCTCTGGCCGCCTCGGTGGTTTCGCGCATAGCCGGTTCCCGGGCATGCTCAACGATTTCGTCCCGAATTGCGCCGGCGTTTATGGGTACGGTAATGATTTGCTCCTGTACCAAGACCGTCCGGGTCCTGATGGCGCCCCGTAAAGCGCCGGGCGGTGTGGCAGGGCATCTCCAGATAGGGCGTACCCCGAAGCATGAACCCAGTTTGGCGTCGGACGTCTGAATTGCGTGGGGGCCGGAACGGGCTGACGATTGGCATTCGTTCTAACAGACATCCGGGTTAGATAAGGGTTCCGACGGCGAATATGGATTTTTCACACAGGGTAGGCAGCGTACCCATGAATCCTGCTGCTTTTAGGGGTGTGTCACCCGCAGCGGGCAATATGCTTAATGACCCTGCCAGCCGGGGGGTAGAGAGTCGAATCCTTGACGGCGACCTTCACCCACTAATGCCGTAACAACAGGGAACCCTTGGGATACAAACTGCGCCTGTGTTTGGATTTCATCAATACTAGAATCTGACTCGAAGCAAGGAAAACAGGGAAGGGATTATTCGCAGCTGCGGATATTGGCTCTGCAGGGTTATCGTTGACAGTCCGTCATACTCGAATGCGGTAGATGCCGAACAACAGGCATTCAGGACTGAACATTCAGAATGCATTGAAAGCCGTGCTCACCCTCTGGCTGCCTAGACCGGTGTTTCAGGGCCTCTGCCGCAGGTCCAAACCTGCAACAGCTCGTGGAACCAGGTGGATGGAAATCGTGCGGGATGGTGCTCAGGTACGCGCATTTGGCACCCGAGCATTTAGCGAGTGCGGCCCAGCGGATCGAACGGGCGTGGGAAGTCGTGGATGGAAACCCTACGATTTCCCTGCGTTGATCAATCGAAGGGCCGAGCCTTACTGGTAAGCCTTTGATTTGAATGGCGCGCCCGGAGAGATTCGAACTCCCGACCCCCTGGTTCGTAGCCAGGTACTCTATCCAACTGAGCTACGGGCGCGATGCAAGGCTGCGGATTATCGCGGAGCGGGGTATGGGGGTCAAGAAAAATGCTCCGGAATCGCCGGATATGCGCGGCGGCGCCGGACTGCGGGAACCATCCGTCCGATTGCATGTACTCACTCCGCGCCGGGTGTCCCCGACGGCAGGCGGCTCATACCTGCGGCACGCTGCGGCAGAGTGCGGCCAGTTTGTCCAGCTCGAGTACGCGGATATTGCGGCGATCCACAGCGATGAGACCGTCGTCCTGGAATTTTGCGAAGACCCGGCTCACGGTTTCGGTGGCGAGGCGCAGGTAATTGGCGATGTCACGCCGGGTCATGGCCAGGATGAAATCAGTGGCGGAATAACCGCGCAGATGCAGGCGGCTGGAGATGCTCATGAGGAAGGAGGCGACGCGTTCTTCGGCGGTGAAATCGCCGGACAGCGCATGGGAACCGCCGATATCCTTGCTCATGAGACGGAATATCTGATTTTGCAGGCTGGCTACCTGCGTGGCGAGACTCGCGATGTCGCCGTAGGGAAGCTTGCAGACGGTCACCGTGTCCAGGGCAATGGCGTTGCACTGGTGCCGGTTTGGATAGATGGCGTCCAGCCCGACCAGTTCCCCCGGCAAATGGAAGCCGAGTACCTGTTCCCGCCCCGACTCATCCACCAGGTAGGTTTTGATATACCCGGATCTCACCGCATAAATAGCCTCGAATGGGTCATCGACGCGGTAAATGTGCTCGCCGGTATGGAGAGGTCCGGTGGGCTGGACAATGCGGTCCAGGCGTTCCACGTCGCTGCGGCTCAGCCCCATGGGCAGACACAGCTCAGCCAGCGAGCAACTGCTGCATACCTTGCGTAAACGCTGCAGGTCGATGCGCGTTTCCGCCGCCTGTTGCGCCATGGAGGCCATTCCGGTTGGGTCTGTTCAATACATTATCCCATGATTTACTCAAAGGAAAACCGCTGATGGCCCCTGGTGATGTCCGGTCCGGCCGCCACCATCCGGGAAATTGCTTTGCCGGCCTTGTTCAGATGACTTTTGAGAACCGCGCCGGTGCCGAGGTATGCCGCCGCAGGTAGGCGTCGAACACCATGGCCACGGCGCGCACCAGCAAACGCCCGGTTGGGGTAAGCACGCAGCCTGCAGCACTCATCTTCACCAGTCCGTCGGCGGCCATAGGCGTCAAGGCCCGCAGTTCCGTGGCGAAGTATTCCTGGAAGCTGATGCCGAAATGTTGCTCATAGAGACTGAACGTTATCTGTCCCTGGCAGGTAAGCTGCTGCAACAGGGCGCGACGCAAGCGGTCGTCGGCATTCATCTCCAGGCCCCTGCGGATGGCCAGCCGGCCGTCATCCAGGCACTCCGAATATTCCCTGAGGCTTTTGGCATTCTGGCTGTAGGTGTCGCGGATGAAGCCGATGGCGCTCATGCCGAACCCCACCAGGTCGCACTCGGCGCCGGTGGCATAACCCTGGAAATTGCGTTGCAGCGTGCCCCTGTGCAGCGCGTCCGCCAGCGGGTCCGTGGGCAGGGCGAAGTGATCCATGCCGATGTATTCGTAGCCCGCCGCCGTCAGCTTGCCGATGGTGAGACCCAGCAAGCCCAACTTGGCCTCGGCATCGGGTAACCGGTCTTCCGCGATCTGCCGCTGCGCCTTGAACAGCTGCGGCATATGCGCATAGTTGTAGATCGCCAGACGGTCGGGCCGGGCCGCGATGATCGTCTCCAGCGTTTCACCGAAGGTGTGCAGCGTCTGGTAGGGCAATCCATAGATCAGATCCGCGTTGATGGATGCAAATCCGCTGTGGCGCGCCGTGGCGATGAGATCCAGCGTGTGTGCCTGCGGCTGGATGCGGTTGACAGCCTGCTGCACGTCCGGGTTCAGATCCTGGATGCCGAAGCTGATGCGGTTGAAACCGAGTGTGGCAAGCCCGGCGATGGTTTCCGGCTGTACCGTGCGCGGATCCACTTCGATGCTGAAGTCGCGCCGCGGGTTGCGCGACAATGTGAAAAATCGCCCCAGCACATCCATGAGCTCCTGCAGTTCGTCGAGTGTCAGAAATGTGGGCGTGCCGCCGCCCAGGTGCAGCTGCCGCACGCTGCGGTCCCGGTCGAACAATGCCGCTTGCAGCTCGATTTCGCGATACAGCCGCGCTAGATAAGCCTGTGCCTTGGCGTGATTGCGGGTGATGACGCGGGTGCATCCACAGTAGTAGCAGGGACTCTCGCAGAACGGGATATGCAGGTACAAGGAAAGAGGCGCGGGTATGGGATCGTCGTTGCTGCTGCGTGCCGCTTGCGCATATTCCATGGGGTCGAAGCCGTCGCGAAACTGTGCAGCGGTGGGATAGGAAGTGTAGCGCGGTCCGTGCAGATCGTAGCGACGTATCAGATCAGGATCGAAATGGACGGATGTATCCACGGCAGGAGCCCGAAGTTGCATCCCGGCACCCTACACCGCCATGCCGGTGGGAGAACTGATCTATGTCAAGCAGGCGGCGCTTGGCCGCCGCACGGAACGGACAGCGTCCGCCGGGGTGGTGCCCAGCCTTGATGTTGATCCAGGTCATGGTGGTCCGGGGACGGCGACCTATAATGCTTCATGGAGTCGAATCGCGCGCGGACCGCGCCCGTCCGCAGGCGGGATCCCTATGGAGGTCATGTCATGTTCTTCAGGCGTGTTGTCCAGCTGGCCGTCGTTCCCCTGGTTGTTGCAGCCGTTCCCATGTGGCCGACTACGGCCCTGGCGGTGCCGAGCTACGCCCGCCAGACGGGCATGTCCTGCGCCGCCTGTCACACGGTGCCGCCGCAGCTCACCGCCTTCGGGCGCTACTTCAAGCTGCACGGGTATGTGCTCGGCCCGGATAAACTGAGTGGCGGCAGCAATAAGCTCAACATAGACAAGTTCCCGCCGTTGTCGGCCATGATGCTGCTGTCTGACACGGTCACCAGGACAAGTCAGCCGGGCGCACAGAACAGCAGCGTGGCATTCCCACAGCAATTGAGCTTTTTTTATGCGGGGGCCATCGCCGAGCACATGGGTGCCTTTGCGCAGATCACCTACACCTCGGACACTGACCACTTCAGCATGGATAACACCGATATCCGGTATGCCCGCGATGCCAACTGGGGCGATAACAGCGTCGTCTGGGGTCTGACCGCCAACAACGATCCCAGCGTACAGGATGTCTGGAACAGTACCTCCGACTGGGGCTTCCCCTTCCTGGGTTCCGCGGCCGCGAATACACCCTTTGCTGAACCGGTGATGGTCTCAAGCTTTAACCAGCAGGTGGCGGGCTTGGGCGCCTACGTGTGGCTGAACAATTCGATATACGGCGAGGTCACTCTGTACCGTTCCAGTCAGATCGGGGTTGCGCAGCCCTACACCGGCACCGCCTCCAACATCATCTCGGGTCTTGCTCCCTACTGGCGTCTGGCGTACGAGCATGCCTGGGAAGGGGCTGGCGGCAGCCAGAACGACTGGGAGTTCGGTGCCCTGGGCATGGTGAGCCATATCTTTCCAGGTGGCGGTAATGCACTCAGCGGTCCCACGAACGATTTCAATGATGTGGGCGTGGATACCCAATACCAGCGGGTCATGGGCGCCGATTCCCTGACTCTGCATGGCATATATATACACGAGAACCAGAACTGGAATGCCGGCACGATTCTCGGAACGGCGTCGAACCCTACCGATCACCTGAACTACTGGAAGGCGGATGCCAGCTATTACTGGAACAACAGCTATGGCCCCACGCTGGCTTACTTCAATACCACCGGCAGCACGGATCCACTGCTCTACGGGCCGGTAAGTGCGCTGGGCTCGCCGAACAGCAATGGCTGGATACTGCAGTGGACTTGGGTACCGGCACTGAACGTGCAAGCCAGCGTGCAATACGTGCTCTACAACAAGTTCAATGGTGCTTCGACCAACTATGATGGCACGGGGCGCAATGCCTCCGATAATAACACCCTGTATCTGGCCCTGTGGCTGTTGTGGTGAC
Source organism: Gammaproteobacteria bacterium (assembly GCA_028871235.1). Lineage (GTDB taxonomy): Bacteria > Pseudomonadota > Gammaproteobacteria > Natronospirales > REEB76 > REEB76. The sequence continues at coordinate 3,390 of JAGWNO010000039.1, read as the reverse complement.
GCGGTTGCGGTAAGTCACGGGGGCGGGACCGGCCGCCCCCGTTTTGTTGCCGCCGCGGTTTCCCACGGTCTGTGAGCGCCGTCTCCATCTCCGCTGATTTTCCCCTGACCTGAAAACACGCCCGGGTGGTGTTGCCACATCGTCCATCATCGCCGACATGGCATACACCGCAGAACAAGGCTGAACCTGCGGCCATCCAGGCTTGTCAAACCGGGGCCGGATGATTAAGACTGCCGGTCCAAAGGGGCCTGCGCCATGCGCGACAGGTGCGCAATTTTTCAGCAGGAGTGAAGCATGCTGCGTAGCTTATTTATTGTTCCGGCCCTGGTTGCGGGGCTGCTGGCGGGCGCCCTTGTGGCTCCGTTCGCGGATGCCGCTGAGTCCCTGACGCCCCTGTACGCACAGCTGCACTGGCGCGAGGTAGGGCCGTTCCGGGGCGGCTGGTCCACCATGGCGGTGGGCATTCCCGATCAGCCCAACGTGTTCTATTTCGGCGGCGCCGATGGCGGCGTGTGGAAGACCACGGATGCGGGGTTGACCTGGGTGCCGTCGTTCCAGCAGGCGGGCTCCATTTCCATCGGCGCACTGGCCATCGCACCCTCCGCCGCCAACATCATATATGCAGGTACCGGCCAGCCGGAGACGCGTTACGACATCGTCGGCGGCGACGGTGTGTATCGCTCCGCCGACGGCGGCAAGACCTGGGCGCACGTCGGCCTGGATGATACGCGCCACATCGGCCGCATCTGGGTGGATCCGAAAAACCCCGAGGTGCTGCTGGTGGCGGCGCTGGGTCATCTGTTCGGCTCCAACGCCGAGCGTGGCGTGTTCCGCTCCAGTGACGGCGGCCAACACTGGGACAAGGTGCTGTTTGTCAACGACGATACCGGCGCGGTGGACCTGGCCGCCGACGACGCCCATCCCCAGGTGATGTTCGCCGCCACCTGGCAGGCGCGCATGTACCCGTGGTTATCGTATTTCAAGCCGCAGGCGGGCCCGGGCAGCGGCATCTGGAAATCCACGGACGAAGGCCAGACCTGGAGGCGTCTGAGCGGTCACGGACTGCCGGCAGGCGCGCTCGGCCGCATCGGTTTGGCGGTGGCGCCCGGCACCGATGATCAGCGCGTGTACGCCATCATCGAATCGCCTGCCAAGAGCGACAGCGGCCTGTACCGTTCCGATGACGGCGGCGCCAACTGGAAGCTCATGGGCGGCGGGCATCTGGCTGACTGGTATTTCGCCCGCGTCACCGTGGATCCGAAGAATCCGGATACGGTGTACGTCATGAACCGTTCAGTGGCGCGTTCCACCGACGGCGGCAGGACATTCAGCTGGTTCAAGGGCGCCCCGGGCGGTGACGACTACCACTTCCTGTGGATCAATCCCGAGCATGACAACAACATGATCCTGGCCAGCGACCAGGGCACCACCGTCAGCGTGGACGGCGGACGCAGCTGGTCAAGCTGGTACAACCAGCCCACCGGCCAGTTCTATCACGTGGCCACCGACGAGCGTTTCCCCTATCGCATTTACAGCGGCCAGCAGGACAGCGGCACGGTGGAGGCCAGGAGCCGCGGTGACTACGGCGAGCTCACGTTCCGCGACTGGCATCCGGTGGGCGGCGATGAGCGCAGCTATGTGGTGCCCGATACCGGCGACCCGCATATCGTGTACGTCGGCGGGCTGGGCGGGCATGTGTCGCGCTTCGACTCCCGCACCGGCCTGGTGCAGAACATCTCCGCCTGGCCGATCTCGAGCTATGGGCAGCGGCCCGACAAGGTCCGGTATCGCTATACCTGGTTCTATCCGCTGGTGGCGGACCCGCGTGCGGCGCATACGTTGTATCTCGGTGCGCAAGTGGTGTTCAAGACCACGGACGGGGGCCTGCACTGGCGGGCCATCAGCCCTGATCTCAGCGGCGCTGATCCGGGTGCGGCGAGAAACTGCGACAGCGATGCCATTACACTCGCGGAAGCGCGGGCCTGTGGCTACGGCGTGGTATTCAGCATCGCGCCATCGCCACTCAACCGGGACGCGATATGGGCCGGCACCGATGACGGCCTGATACGGTTGACCACTGATGGCGGCAGGCACTGGCGGAACGTGACCCCGGCCGGTTTGCCCCTGTGGGGGCGGGTCAACCAGATTGACGCCTCCGCCACCGACCCCGCCACCGCCTATGCGGCGGTGGACGCGCACCGCCAGGACGACCGCAGCGCCTATATCTACCGCACCCACGATTACGGCCGCACCTGGACCAAGATCACCCGCGGTATCCCGGCGGGCCAGTACGTGTACGTGGTGCGCCAGGATCCCAAGCAGCCGCGATTGTTGTATGCCGGCACCAACGCCGGTGTGTACGTTTCAGCCGATGACGGGGACCACTGGCAGCCGCTGCAGCTCAACCTGCCCAGCGCCCGGGTGCGCGACATGACGGTGCATGGCGATGACCTGGTGATCGCCACCCAGGGGCGGGCGCTGTGGGTGCTGGACGACGTGACGCCGCTGCGCCAGATGAACGCGGCGCTGCTCCGTTCACGGGCATTCCTGTACAAACCCGCCGTCGCGGTGCGGGTGCGCAATAACAATAACAAGGACACGCCGCTGCCGCCGGAGATAGCCGCCGGCCGGAACCCGCCTACCGGCGCGGTGATCGATTACTGGCTGGGCAGCCAGGTGCAAGGACCGGTGACACTGGCGATCTACAACGGCACGGGCGGACTGGTGCGCCAGTACTCCAGCGACGCAGCGCCGGCGCCGCTCGAGACCCAGCAGTATTTCGCCGACGCCTGGCTGGTGCCGCCGGCAGCGCTGCCGGCGACACCCGGCGCGCAGCGCTTTGTCTGGGACCTGCGCTATCCGCGGCCCCGGGCGATCAAATACGGTTACTCCATCGCCGCCCTTTACGGCGAAGGCACACCCATCGTGCCGGAGGGGCCGCTGGTGCCGCCGGGTCATTACACCGTGAAGCTCACGGCCGGCGGCAATACCTATATACAGCCGCTTACCGTGATCCTGGATCCGCGCGTCAGGGCGGAGCCCGGGGCGCTGCAGAAACAGCTGGCGCTGGCCCTGCAGATTGGCAAGTCCATGGACACCACCACCCGTGCCTACCAGGAGATGGAGCTGCTGCATCAACAGCTGGCGGCGCTCAGCCGGCGGTTGCACGGCAAAGCTGCGGATGCGGCGCTGCGCGCCGCGGTGGACGGTCTGGACAAGCATGTCGCGGAGTTGCAGAGCAAGGCCGGACCGCACCGCAATCTCGCCGGCATCAACGCCGAACTCGCGACCCTGGCCACGGAACTGGATGACGGCGACCGCACGCCGCCTGCCCAGTATGTGGAGGCATTCAGGCTGTACGCCGGTTACGCCGGTGTGGCGCTGGCGGAC
>JAGWNO010000177.1 GCA_028871235.1 Gammaproteobacteria bacterium | reverse complement strand
GAACCTGCCCCTGCCCTTGTACATCGAGTCCTTCCAGGGTACCGACAGCGGCTGGCAGGTGGAGGCCAACGACACTTGCACCAGCCTTGCCGTCTCCAATTTCTCCCTGAACTACCTGACGGGAGGCTTGCCCAGTGGCGCCACTTCCATCCTGAGCGTCTCCCTCACCGGCGGCCAGGGCAACGTGACCCTGGCGGCGCCGGGCCAGAACAAAACCGGCGCAGTGGACGTGCTCGGCAGTGTATCTGCCTGGCTGCAATACGACTGGCAGACCAGCGGTACATTGGCCAACCCCAGCGCCCGCGCCAGTTTTGGCGTGTATCAGGGCAATTCCCACCAGATCTATATCCACATCACCCATTGATGCGCCCGCGACCGTCCCGCCCGGGCATCTCGATACCCCTGCCCGCATGGTGCACTGCGCCTCCCCGGGCGCCGCGCATAACCCATAATGCTTGTCCATGAAATACACCTTGTCTGCCATGCTCACGGGCGCGGCGCTGGTTCTCATCCTGGTGGCCGCGTTCGTGGCGTATTTACCGGGTCTGGACGGGGCTTTCCTGTTCGATGATTACAGCAGTATCGTCAACAACACCCATCTGGTCATGCCCTCGCTGGCGCTTCCCAATCTCCTGGAGGCGGCATTCTCGGCGCCATCGGGCCCACTGTTTCGCCCCATAAGCGTACTCAGCTTCGCCCTCGACCGCTATTTCTTCGGCGCAGGCGCTTTCAGTTTCAAACTCACCAACCTGCTGATTCATCTGGCCGTGGGAGTGGTGCTGTTTCTGCTGACGGCGCGATTGCTGCGCCACTACCGACGCCAGTATCAGCCCACCCTGCAAGAGGCGGATGTGCGCTTTGCGTCCCTGGCGGTAACCGCAGCCTGGCTGCTGCATCCCATCAACCTCACCGCGGTGCTCTATGTGGTACAGCGGGAGACCAGCCTGGCGGCATTGTTCACGGCACTGGGGGTGCTGTTTTACGTGCTGGGGCGCGAACGGCAGTTGCACGGACAGCCCGGTTGGCCATTCATCTGGATCGCGGCACCGCTGGCGGGGGTGGTGGGGATGTTCTGCAAGGAAAGCGCGGCTTTATTACCGCTGTTCATGCTGGCGGTGGAAGCCCCGCTGTTCCGCTTCCGCAATGCCCGCGCCCGGACGGATCGCGGCTTGGTGATTTACTACATGCTGGCAGCAGGCTTGCCGGCGGTTGTGACTGCCTGGATCCTGGTTTTTCATCCGCTAACGCTGCTGGGCGCGTATGCGGGTCGCGATTTTACTCCGGTTGAGCGGCTGCTCTCCGAAGCGCGTGTAGTCACGCTTTACCTCAAGGACATCGTCTACCCGCAACTGCACGCGCTGTCGCTCTACCACGACGATCTTGCCGTCTCTACCGGTTTATTTTCACCTGCGTCTACAGTCCTCGCTGTCGTCTTCCTCGTTGCCCTGCTGTCGGCAGCGCTGGCGATTCGCAAACGGCAGCCCCTGATCACCGCGGGAGTGCTTTGGTATTTCTGCGGACAATTGCTGGAATCCACGATATTCCCGCTGGACCTGATGTACGAGCACCGCAACTATTTACCGGATTACGGGGTACTGCTGGCGATGGCTGCCGGTTTCCTGTTTATCCGCCCTGCGGCCTGGCGATTTTCGCGGCGCACCCTGGTCATTGCCGCTATCGTGACACTGGGGGGGCTCACCTGGGTCCGCTCCACACAGTGGTCCAACAACATCGCCCAGGCATTCTTTGAGGTCAAATATCATCCCGACTCGCCACGCGCCACTTTTGCACTGGCGTTCGAGTACGTTCTGGCTGCGGAACGCGGCGATAAGCAGGCCTATCGATTGGCCAAGACCAATTTTGAACGCACCGCCGCGCTGGACAAGACCGCGTTGGCACCTTACATCGCCTTGATAGAGCTCAACTCGGAGCTGGGGATGCCTGTAGACCAAGACTGGTACCAACAGCTGACTGTTCGGGCGGGTGAGGGTCCCATCCGGCCGCTGGATCTGGTGTATCTGGAATATCTGGTGCAGTGTGCCGGGAGCACCTGCAAACCTCCGCCGGGAACACTGCTGCGGATTTTAACCAGCGCTTTAAACAACCCGCTGGTCCAGCCATCAGGCTGTGTACGCGGCAATCTGCTGAATATGTACGCGCAGGTGTTGGGCGATGAGCGCAGCATCAAGGCGGCTTTCCAGGCTATGACTGCATCCGTCCGCGCCTGCCCCGGCGAGCCGCAACTGCGCATCAACCTCATCACCTCCTACATCAATTTCCGCGCCTTCGCCGCCGCCCGTGAGCAGCTCGACCTGCTGCGGCGCCGCAACCACTTTGGTCAGTTGGACAACCGCATCAATGAACTGGAAGGGCGGCTGCAAGCCGCTGAACGCGCCGTGCCGCAGTCCGGTACGGCGGGCAGTCCTGTCAACTGACGGCTAGTGCCCGTTTTTAGCGGGTTTGAACTTGCGCGTCAGC
>JAGWNO010000038.1 GCA_028871235.1 Gammaproteobacteria bacterium | reverse complement strand
GGTTGTGCCTGCGCGTGGCGGGCGCTGGGGCGCGGTGCCGGCGGCGCCGTCTGGCAGGTGAGTTGCGGCGATTCTGCCTGGTTCGTGAAGATCGCGGCCGACGCTCTCGACAGATTCAGCGCCGAAGCGGATGGCCTGCGGGCTCTGGCGGAATGTCGAGCGGTGCGTGCGCCGCGCGTGCTGTGCAGCGGCGAGCAGCAGGGCGAGGCCTGGCTGGTGATGGAGTGGCTGGCGCCGGGCCGCAAGACGGAGCCGGCGGCGGCAAAACTCGGCGAGCAGCTGGCGCGTCAGCATCAATGCCTCGGGGAGCGTTGCGGCTGGCGGCGGCACAACTTCATCGGCGCCACGCCGCAGTTCAATAATCCTGCGGATGACTGGATAAAATTCCTTCGCGAACACCGCTTGGGATTCCAGCTGCGCCTGGCGGCGGAGAATGGCTACCGCGGCGATTTGCAGGAGCAGGGTGCAGAACTCATGGAAAGGTTGCCGGCCTTCTTTATCGGATACACACCCAAACCTTCATTACTGCACGGCGATCTCTGGGCCGGGAATTGGGACGCGCTGGAAACCGGTGAGCCGGTCATTTTCGATCCGGCGGTGTATTACGGCGACCGGGAGGCGGATATCGCCATGACGGAATTGTTCGGCGGTTTTCCGCCGGCGTTCCACGCCGCCTACCGGGCGCATGCGCCGCTTGATGCCGGCTATCGCGTGCGGCGGGATTTATACGCGCTTTACCACCTGCTCAATCATCTCAATCTTTTTGGCGCAGGTTATTTCGAGCAGGTGCGTCACACCCTCGGACGGCTGCGGTCAGTGCTCGGCTGATCCGCTGCGGAGCCCCGTAGCCCGCGGTTTGTCGAGCACCGCGAGAATGCCGCTCAGGATCGCGCCGGGTGACGGCGGGCACCCGGGCACAGTCACATCCACGGGGATGACATCGGCCACGGCGCCGGCACTCGCGTAGCTGCAGCCGAAGAGGCCGCCGTTGCAGCCGCAGTCGCCCAGGGCGATGACCCATTTCGGTTCCGGAGTGGCCTCGTAGGTGCGCCGCAGTGCGGCCTGCATGTGCCGTGACACCGGGCCGGTCACCAGCAGCAAATCGGCGTGCCGCGGGCTGGCGACGAATTTGATGCCCAGCCCTTCGAGATTGTAGTAGGGGTTATTGAGGGCGTGGATTTCCAGTTCGCAGCCGTTGCAGGAACCGGCGTCCACGTGGCGGATGCACAAGGCGCGGCCGTAGATACGGCGAATCTCTTCCTGCAGTGCATCCTGCTTGTCCCGTTCCGCGGCGGTCAACGGGACGGGCTCGGAGATGATGCCGATGCGGGTGATTTGCTTCAGGGTGCGCAGCATGGGAATGCCACCGTTACAAGTCGTGTCCGCTGTAGGACAGGTTGAAGGATTTATTGATAAGCGGGAAATCCGGCACGATGTTGCCGATCACCGCGTGCTCCAGCGCCGGCCAGTTCTGCCAGGACGGATCGTGGGGATGGCAGCGACGGATACCTCCGCCGTCCGTGGTTTCCAGCGCCACCAGCACCGGACCGCGCCAGCCCTCCACCCAGCCGAGGCCGGGCCGGCCGTGCGCCGCCGGTGGCAGCGGCGCGTGCACCGCGCCCGGCGGCAGGTTCTCCAGGATCACGCGGCACAGCCGCAGCGATTCCAGCGTCTCCCCGAAACGTACTGCCACCCGCGCCGCCACGTCGCCGTCGGAGTGCGTGATCCGGTGGACCTGCAGCTGGTCATAGGGCGCAGCCGGATGATCGCAGCGCAGATCATGGGGCTGGCCGCTGGCACGCCCTGCCAGGCCCGTCAATCCGAGTTGCGCCGCCAGCGCGGGAGTGATGCGTCCCGCGCCAAGAAACCGGTCCTGCAGCCCGGCATGGTCGGCGTAGATATCGCGCAGCGTGCCGACCTCCGTTTCCAGAGGCGGCAGCGTTTCCAGCAGCAGGCGCCTGGCCGCATCCTCGAGATCGAAGGCCACGCCACCGGGCACCACCGCATCCAGCAGATAACGGGCGCCGAGCGCGCGCGCGTTGGCCCGCAGCAGGTCCTCCTTGAGACGTGAGAATTGCGCCAGGCCCACGCCAAAGCCCGCGTCGTTGCCGAGCGCGCCGAGGTCGCCCAGGTGGTTGGCGAGCCGTTCGCGCTCGAGACTGAGCGCCCGCAACCACAGCGCGCGGGCGGGTGGCGTGGCGTCGCACAGGGCTTCGAGCGCCATGCAGTATGCCCAGGAAAACGCCACCGCCGAGTCACCCGACACCCGCGCAGCGAGCCGCTGTCCCTGCAGTGCCGGCAGGGATTCGAAGCGTTTCTCGATGCCCTTGTGCACATAACCGAGACGCTCCTCGAGGCGCAGCACTTTCTCGCCCACCACCGAGAAGCGGAAATGCCCCGGCTCGATGATGCCCGCGTGCACCGGTCCTACGGCGATCTCATGCACCCCGTCACCGGTGACGCGTACGAAGGGGTAGCTTTCTTCTTCGTCCGTGGGCGCCGGCCCGTGCGTGTCGCGACGCAGCGGGAATGTCTGTGTCGGCCACGCTCCATGCCGCAACCAGGGCCGCGGATCGCTTTTCTCCGCCCGCACCCCGGTCAGGTCATAGGCGGCGCGTTGCAGGCGCGCGGCGGCCGGGAAAATATCCGTGAGATCCGGATAGCGGGGTTGTTCCGCCGGCAGCGGCAACTGCAACAACAGCAATCCCTGCGCGTCGGCGAGCGCGACCCACAGACAAAAACCGCCGACACGGTCGCGCTCATCGCTGGCCCACAGAGTCTGCAGTTGCCCGTCCGCGACGTGCGCGGCGGCGCAGACCGCACGCAGTCCGGCGGCGTCCACCAGCGCATGGCGCGCGGGGGCAGCGCCGGGCAGCGGCGCGGTGACGAGTTCCACGGCAGTCTCCGTCATGACGTTTAACCGATGAGCCGGGCCGCCTCGCGGTACCAGGCCGCGAGATGGGGCGGGATGTAGAGTCCGAGCATCAGCACCAGGGCGAGATGCGCGAACACCGGCAGCAGGACCGGCGGATGGGGCAGGCGTTGCAGGTTGGTTTCACCGAAGACCATGGCCTGCACGCGCGAGAAGATCGCGCCGAAGGCGACGCCGAGGCCGAGCAGCAGGATCGGCGTCGTCCAGGGATGCTCGTGCATGGCAGTGATCAGGATCAGGAATTCGCTGGCGAACACGCCGAAGGGCGGCATGCCGAGGATCGCGAGGGTGCCGAGCATCAGGCCCCAGCCCACCGTCGGACTGATGGTCACCAGCCCGCGGATCTTGTCCATGGTCTGGGTGCCGGCGTTCTGAGCGGCGTGGCCCACGGTGAAGAAGATCGAGGACTTGGTGAGCGAGTGCACCGTCATGTGCAGCAGCGCGGCGAAATTCGCCACCGGCCCGCCCATGCCGAAGGCGAAGGTGGCGATGCCCATGTGCTCGATGGAGGAATAGGCGAACAGCCGTTTGATGTCCTTTTGCCGCCACAGCAGGAACGCGGCCAGCAGCACCGACAGCAGGCCGAAGCCCATCATCAGGTTGCCGGCCAGCGAGGAATGCACCGAGCCCTCCACCAGCACCTTGCAGCGCACCACCGCGTACAGTGCCACGTTGAGCAGCAGGCCGGAGAGCATTGCCGACACCGGCGTCGGACCCTCGGCGTGGGCATCCGGCAGCCAGTTGTGCAGCGGTGCCAGACCCACCTTGGTGCCGTAGCCCACCAGCAGGAACACGAAGGCGATGGACAGCACCGTCGGGTCGAGCTGGCCGCGGATCTGGTCGAGATGCGTCCACAACAGCGCGCTGCTGCCCTCGCTGCCCAGTAGCTTGCTGGCGGCGAAATACAGCAGGATGGTGCCGAACAGCGCCTGGGAGATACCGACACCGCACAGGATGAAATACTTCCACGCCGCTTCGATGCTTGCCGGCGTACGGTACAGCGATACCAGCAGTACCGTGGCGAGGGTGGCACCCTCCATGGCCACCCACAGGATGCCCATATTGTTGGTGGTGAGCGCCAGCAGCATGCTGAACATGAACAGCTGGTACATGCTGTGGTACAGCCGCAGGCGGCGGCGGTTGACGCGGCCGTGGTGTTCTTCGATGCGCATGTAGGGACGCGAGAACAGCGCGGTGGTGAAACCGACCAGTGCCGTCAGCGCCACCAGGAACACGTTGAACGGATCCATGAAGAACTGCTGGTTCCAGACCAGCATCGGGCCGTCGCTGATGACACGCCAGGTGAGCCAGCCGCTGGCGGCAAAGGTGCCGGCGCTCGCCAGCACGTTGAGTTCCGGCGCCCAGCGACGCTCGCCGAGGAGCCCCAGAAGCAGCGCGCCGGCCAGCGGCATACCGAGCAGGATCAGCAGTGCCACCTCAGTCCTCCTTCAGGGATTCCATGTGCGACAGATCCAGGCTGTCGAACTGCTCGCGGATGTGAAAGAAAAAGATGCCGAGGATCACCGTGCCCACCAGCACGTCGAGTGCGACGCCGAGTTCCACCACCATGGGCATGCCGTAGGTGGCGCTGGTGGCGGCGAAGAACAGGCCGTTCTCCATGGCCAGGAACCCGACCACCTGGGTGACCGCCTTGCGGCGCGTGATCATCATCAGGAACGCCAGCATCACCACCGCCAGCGCGATACCGAGCGTGCCGCGGGTCAGGGTGGTGGCGAGTTCCGAGATCGGCTGCGCCAGGGCGAAGCTGAACATCACCAGCAGCAAGCCCGCCATCAGCGTGGTGGGAATATTGAGCAGGGTCTCGCTCTCCCAGCGCGCATCCAGTCGCCGGATCAGCCGGTGCAGGATCAGCGGCAGCGCCACCACCTTGAGCACGAAGGTGAGCCCCGCCGAGTAGTACAGGTGCGGCTGGCCGGTGTTCCAGGCCACCACGCCGATGGAAATCGAGAGCACCAGCCCCTGCAGGGCGAACAGATCCACCAGCGTCAGCACGCGCCGCTGTGACAGCATGGCGAAGGACAAGAGCAGCATGAGTGCGGCACACAGGTTGATGATTTGCAGCGGCAGGGGTGCCATGGCGTCAGCTTCCGAGCAACAGATGCACCAGCAAACCCAGCACCGCCAGCAGGAAGGCCGTGGCCAGGAATTCCGGGGCGCGGAACAGGCGCATCTTGGCGTTGAGCGTCTCGATCAGGGCTAGCCCCGCTCCCACCAGCAGCAGCTTGAATGCCGTTGCCGGCAGCGCAATAAGAAGGCCGCCGGGATCCGCCGGACCCTGTGCCAGACCCCAGGGCAGGAACAGCGCCAGTCCGATGCAGGCGTAATTGAAGAGCTTGAGCGCCGCGGACCATTCGATCAGGGCCAGGTGGCGCGCGGAGTATTCCAGCACCATGGCCTCGTGGATCATGGTGAGTTCCAGATGGGTGGCAGGATTGTCCACCGGGATACGGGCGTTTTCCGCCAGCAAAACCATCAGGAATGCCACGCCGGCAAACGCCAGGCTTGGGTAGAGTGCCAGCGGGTGGCGGGCGAAGCTGTCGGCGATGGTGGGCAGGGAGGTGCTGTTGGCGATCAGCGAGGTGGTGAAGAACACCATGAGCAGCGCCGGCTCGGCGAGAAACCCCACCAGCATCTCGCGGCGTGCGCCCAGCGAACCGAAGGCGGTGCCGATGTCCATGGCGGCCAGCGCCAGGAACAGGCGCGCGGTCGCGAACAGCCCCACCAGCGCGATGGTGTCGGCGGCGGCGCCGAACGGCAGGCCGGTCCACAGCGAGGGGATGATGGCGGCGGCCAGACCCATGGAGGCGAATTCCACATACGGTACCAGCCGGAACAGCGGCGAAGCGTTGGCGGCAAGCACCGCATCCTTGTGGAACAGCTTGCGCAGCTGCCGGTAGGGTTGCAGCAGCCCCGGACCGCGGCGGTTCTGCAGCCACGCCCGGCACTGGTTCACCCAACCGAGCAACAGCGGTGCCGCCGCCACGGACATGGCGATCTCGGTGCACTGCGCGGTTACGCCGGTGATATTCACAGCACCAGCACCAGCAGCGCCATGAGGGTCAGAAAACTGTAGAGCAGGTACACGGAGATGCGACCCTGCTGGACGACGCTCGCCAAGCGCGCGATGCGCTGCACCAACGCGGCGGCCGGCGCGTACAGCCAGAACCAGAAGCGGTCCTCCACCTGCACCCGGTAATGGGGCGCACGCTCAAGGGGCGTAGGCAGTTCACGCTGCAAGCGGAAGAACGGCTCGAAAATCTGCCGGATCGGCTGGCCGAACCCCTCGCTGGTGTCCTGCATGCGCGGAGTAAGCGACGATCCGCCGCAGCCCCAGGGCGCGGCCCGGCGAACCCGCCCGTGGTACAACAATCGCACCGTCAGCAAGGTGAGCGCCACGAAAGCCACGATACTGAACATGAACGCCACCGGACTATAGGAGGCGCGCTGCGCGCTGAGAGGCGCGAGCAGCCACCAATGCTGGGAGAGTGTGCCCAGAGAGGCGCCGAGCAGTTCCTCGGTTACCCGGCTGAAGAGCGCCAGCATTTGCACCGGAATCAGGCCGAGGAACACACAACCGGCCGCCAGCCACAGCAGCCCGAGGCGCTCCAGGCGGCCGCAATCACGGGCCTGGGCGAGGCGCGCCTCGCGTGGCTGACCGAGAAAGACGATGCCGTAGAACTTCACCATCACGTAGCCGGACAGCGCCGCGGCCAGCACCAGCCCCGCGGCACCCAGCGGCAGCAACATGTTGATGAAGTCGTGGGGGATGGTCGGCGTGAACAGGAACGACTGCAGCAGCAGCCATTCGGACACGAAGCCGTTGAGCGGCGGCAGCCCGGCGATGGCGAGCGTGCCTGCCAGCACCAGCCAGGCCACCCACGGCATGCGATGGATCAGGCCGCCGAGCCTGCCGAAGTTGCGTTCACCGGTGGCGTGCAGCACCGAACCGGTGCCCAGAAACAGCAGACTCTTGGCGAAGGCGTGATTGAGGCAGTGATACAAAGTGGCAGCCAAAGCCAGGGCCGCAAGCACCGGCATGCGGAAGGCCTGGAACACTACGGTGAGCCCGAAACCGAGGAAGATGATGCCGATGTTCTCGATGGAGGAGTAAGCCAGCAGCCGCTTCATGTCGGTCTGCACCGCGGCGAACATCACTCCGTAGAGTGCCGTCAACAGCCCCAGGCCGAGCGCTGCCAGCCCCCACCACCAGACCTGCGCGTGCAGCAGATCCAGGCTCACGCGCAGCAGGCCGTAGACCGCGATCTCAAGCATCACTCCGCTCATCAGCGCCGACACCGGTGAGGGCGCGGCCGGATGCGCTTCCGGCAGCCACACGTGCAGCGGCACGAGGCCGGCCTTGGTGCCGAATCCGAGCAGTGCGAGGAAGAACGCGATGCTTGCCCATAGCGGGGTGAGGTGGGCTGCGCGCAAGGCGGCAAAGCTGAACTGCCAGCTGCCCCCCTGCAACACGCCGAAGCACAGCAGGATGCCGACTGCCCCCAGATGCGCCATCAAAAGATACAGGAACCCGGCACGGCGGATTTCCGCAATGCGGTGCTGGGAGGTGACCAGGAAATATGACGACAGCGCCATGCTTTCCCAGGCGATCATGAAGGAGAACGCGTCGTCGGCCAGCACCACGAACAGCATGCTGGCGAGGAACAGGTGGTACTGCAGGGCGAGCAGTCCCGGCGCGGTGCCTTCACCGGTGCGGAAATAGCCGGCCGCGAACATCGAGATGCCCGCCGACGTAGCGCCGATGAGCAGCAGGAACACGGCCGACAGGGCATCGAGGCGCAGATGCAAGGGCAGTTGCGGCAACCCCAGCGGCAGGACCAAGGTCTGCGCGGAATGGTGCAGTGCGGCGAGCGCCAGCCCCGTCAGCACGATGCCGGCGAGTGCGCCGAGTGGAAACAGCCCACGCGCCACCCAGCTGACGCTGTGGGGGCGCGCGAGTGCCAGCAGGCCGATCAGCAGCCAACCGCAGCCGAGGGCGGTGACAGCGATGAGCTCCGTGGGATAGCCCGTCATCATCAGCCGGGAGACCGTACCCGGCGGAGAGTGGCCGGGCTTGACAGGCGCATACTACGTTATCATCATAAGCGGTGTAAATGTTAATCAAAAGCACATAAATATGGTTGCTGAAAGCCGCACTGCCCGGCTCACGCTCTTGATCGATCCGCGGAAAAAAGCCGTGTTCGAACGGCTGTGCGCGGAGGCGGACGTCACCCCCTCGCAGATGGCGCGCAAGCTGATCCGCGACTTTATAGAGCAGCGTCAAGGGCGGCCGTGGCAACCGGAAGAGGCTGCTGACCCGGGTAAATAGAGGCAAAGCTGGAGGAAGGCGATAAACGCACGCAGCAGCTGCCTGCCAGGCACTCCGCGGGATTTCTGCAGCAGCTACGTGCCTAAAAAAGCGGCGGCCGGAGGGCCGCCGCAATCCACTCAGATGAAACGTCGTCAGGAACTTGGTCTATTCGCCGTTGTTGGGTGGATAAGCCGGCAGCAGCGGCGGTGGCGGTGGCAGCACCCGCGGCTGCGCCTGGATCTTCTGCATCAGGTAAGCCACCGCCGCCTGCAGCTGCGCGTCCTCCCCCAGCATCTCCCTGCCCGGATTGTTGTCCACTTCCATGTCCGGATCCACGCCGTGGTTCTCGATCACCCATTCGGAATGCAGCCCGTACATGGTGTCCTCGGGGATGGTGATGTAGCCGTTGTCGAGCAGCGGCCAGTAGCCGCGGATGCCGCGTACCCCGCCCCAGGTGCGGGTCCCGATCAGCGGTCCCAGACCGTATTTCTTGAAGAAATACGGGAAGATGTCGCCGTCGGAGGCCGAGTAGTGGTTGATGAGCGTCACCTTGTAGCTGTCGCTCACCTGCTGCGGGATGGGTGAGGCCACCTGCTGGCGGTTGCTGTTCATGCCGATGAGCACGCGTCGCAGCCGTTCCAGTACGATCTGGTCGATGAAGCCGCCGCCGTTCCAGCGGTCGTCGATGATCAGGCCCTGCTTGGTGATCTGCGGGTAGAACTGGCGGATGAACTGGTCCATGCCCTGGGCTTCCATGTCGGACATGTAGATGTAGCCGATCTTGCCGCCGGATTCCTTATTCACCCATTCACGGTTGTGGTCGATCCATGCCTTCAGGCGGATGTCGAGCTCGTTGGGGATGGTCTTGACCAGCACGCTGCGCCGGTTTTTGCCCTCGGCGTTGTCCGCCACGGTGAGCGTGACATCCTCATTGGCGGTGCCCGTAAACAGGCTGTAGGGGTTGGTGGGCGCCCTGAGCTCCCTCCCATCCACTGCCAGCAGGTAATCACCGGCTTTCACGTTCACGCCAGGTTCAGTGAGCGGCGAACGGTAGTTGGCGCGGGTGTTGTCGCCCGGGTAAATTTTCCTGAAGTAGTAGCGGCCGGATTTTTCATCCACGCCGAAGTCCACGCCCAGCAATCCCGTCGGCGCACGGTGCACGCCGTAATCCATGTCGCCGCCGCCCACGTAAGTGTGAGAATTGGAGAGCTCGCCGATCATCTCGCCGATGAGGTAATTCAGGTCCTCGCGCGAGCCCGCGAGCGGCAGCAGCTTGGCGTACTGGGCGTGCACCGCCTGCCAGTTGACGCCATTCATCTCGCGGTTCACGAACAGATCGCGCTCCAGCCGCCAGGCCATGTTGTACATCTCGTTCCATTCCTGCACCGGGTTTACCTGTACCCACATGTGCGAAGTGTCAAGCGGCGCGGGCTTGGCTGCGCCCGGCAGCGCGTCGCTGAACATGAACTTGCCGTCCGGCATGTTGTACAGCACCGTCTTGCCGTCGGCGGACAGCGTATAGCCGGCCAATCCGGTCACCAGCGTCTTGTCCTCGCGCTTGGCGAGATCATAGACGTGCAGTTCCGGCGGCACACCCGGCAGCGGTCCCGCGATCATCTGGTTGGGGGAGGTCATGTAATAGATATGCCCGGGCGTCGCCGCCAGACCGCCGATGTTGGCGGCGGGAATCGGCAGCGGTACGGCGCGTGCCAACAGGCCATCCAGGTCGATGCGCATGGGTTTGCTGGCGCCCGGCTTCCATTCCGGGGTTTTCCCGGCATCGCCCTTGCCGTTCGACAGCGTGCCTTCGTCATTGCGCGGCGCGAACGGCGAGGCTTCGTCCTTGGTCAGCGTCGCCACGTACACGCCGAACATTTTCAGGGTGGCCACGTTGAACTCGGTCTCGCTGAAGGTCGGGTTCTCGTGGCGCATGGACAGGAAGTACAGGTATCTGCCGCTGGGATCGAACACCGGATTCATGTCGCTGTCCATGGCGGAGCTGACGCGGATCGCCTTGCCGCTATTCAGGCTATAGAGTTCGATCTGCCGCATCTGGTTGTCGGCGGTGACGCTGTAGGCCAGCCATTGGCCGTCGGGTGACCAGGCGTAGTCGTGGATCTCACTCCATTTGTCCTGCGCCACTTGCGTGAGTTTGCGGCTCTCGATGTCCAGGTACCAGAGCCGGTGCTCGTTGTCGGAGAATGCGAGTTTGTCGCTGCCCGGCGCCCACACCGGCTGGTAGAAATAGCCGCGCTTGAATCCGGTGAGTATCTGCCCGGCACCGCCGTTGGCGGGACGGATGGCGATCTCATCCTCGCCGCTGCTGTCGGTGGCGTAGGCGATCCATTTGCCGTCCGGTGACCAGGTGGGATATTCCTCCTCGGCATCGGAGGTATGGGTGATATCCCGGGTCGGACCGTGCTCCCTGGGCAGCGTGAATATGTCGCCGCGCGCCTGCAGCAGCGCGCGTTTGCCGTTGGGCGAGAGGCCGATGTTGGTATCGCCGGCGGTGTCGGTGCTCTGGATGTATTTGGAGGCGTCCACCCAGCGCATACCGGTGCGGCCGCCATCGTCGGGCACGCTTACCGCGAGCTTGTGCAACTGCTCGGATGGCAGGTCCATGACATAGAGGGCACCGGCTTCCTGGAACACGATGCCGCTGTCGCCCAGACTCGGCCAGTCAATGTCGTAATCCTTGAAATGGGTGACCTGGCGGAACTGCTTGCTGTCGAGGTCATATACCCACAGGTTCTTGCGCGACTCGGGTCCGCGGTCCGAGAGGAAATAGATGAGATGTCCGTACCACATGGGGTCGGCGTCGGTGCCCTTCCAGTCGGTGACCCGGTCCAGCTTCATGGTCTTGAAGTTGTAGATCCACACGTCCTGGGCGAGGCCGCCGTAGTAGCGCTTCCAGGTGCGGAAATTGCGGAAGATGCGGTTATAGGCGATCTCACTGCCATCGGGGCTGTAGCTGAGCATGCCGCCCTTGAGGATCGGCAGTTGCACCGGCAGGCCGCCGGTGAGCGGCACCGTGAACAGCTGGCCGAACCAGGAGTTGAAGGTGTTGCGCCGCGACAGGAACACGATGTTCCTGGAATCCGGCGTCCAGGTAACCACCATGTTATCCGGACCCCAGCGCATGGGCGCGTCCGCCACCACGTCAGAGTGGAAGGTGAGGCGTTTGGCGTCACCGCCGTCGGCGGGGATCACGTACACGTCGGTGTTGCCCTGGTACTGGCCGGTGAAGGCGATCCAGCGGCCGTCCGGCGAGAAGCGCGGCATGATGTCGAAGCCGGGATCGGTGGTGAGGCGCCGGGCGGTGCCGCCTTCACGGCTCACTTTCCAAAGGTTGCCGTGGGCCTCGAACACCACGCTGTCACCGTGCAGTGTGGGGAAACGCATGAGGGTGTTGTTTGCCTGGGCCGTGGCCGCCGCAGCCAGGGCCATCAAGGCCAGCGCGGGGCACAGTACAACCCGCTGGATGGATAACCAGCGTCGCTTCATGGGATGCTCCTTGTGGTATTGGAATTAGGCAGGTGCAAGTATGACACCGTCGCAGGCAGCGGGTTCAGTGGTATTTCAGGCTATGATTATCGGCGTTCCGGGGCTGGGCGCATTGAAGCGCCTGTGGATGAAATTACAAACACAGACAAGGGGTTGACATGACTGGCAGCATCGAGCAGCGCGGCGCCCGCATGGCGCAGACCTGGCTGAAAATCGCCGTGCTTTACCTGCTTATCGGGGTGATCTTCGGCATAGTCATGGCGGGCAACCACCAATTCCAGTACGCCCCCGTCCATGCCCATATCAACCTGCTGGGCTGGGCCTCCATGGGCCTAGCCGGCGTCATCTACTGGCTGTTTCCCAGGGCTGGCGGTCACTGGCTGGGCCTCGCCCATTTCTGGCTGCACAACATCGGCCTGCCCATCGCCATGGTGTCGCTGTTCCTGATGTTGGGCGGCAACCCTGCCATGGAGAGGCTGGTGGCGCTGGGGTCGCTGGCCATCGTGGCGGGGGTCGTGCTGTTTGCGGTGAACGTGTTCGTCAACGTAAAGACGGCGTGATCGCGGCGCGGGTAGTCCGTGCCCCGTACCTGCGTTATCCTAGGCGTTGGGCATCCTAATGACCGCCGTCCGGCGGTGCGACATTCTCAAATCTCAGGAGTATTCCATCATGCGTTACGGATTTCTCGCTGCCGGCCTGCTGGCGGCCAGCGTGTCTCTGGTCACCACGGCGCAGGCTGCCAGCACCGGCGCCCCTCATATCGGCGTGGTGGATTTGCAGGCGGTGATCGGCGGTTCGCAGCGCGGTCAGGCAGCCAACGCGATACTGCAGGAGACCGTGAAGAAGCTCCAGGATGAAGTGAACGATCGCAAGCAGAAACTGCTGGTGCTCAAACAGCAGCTCGACAAGGCCGACAGCAAGACCAGCGGCTACGACAAGCTGCAGAAGAGTTACGAGGATGGCCAGAATGACCTGCAGCAATATGTGCTGATGGGCCGCCAGGACATCGGGCAACGCCAGCAGGAGCTGGTGCAGCCTATCGAGCAGGAGCTTGGGCAGGTGCTCAGCCAGTACGCCAAGGAGCACCACTACGACATCATCTTCAGCAAGAACGCCGCGGGCGCAGTGTTCGCTTCGGGGAAATACGACATCACCAAGAGCGTGATCGCCGCCATGGATGCCGATTGGGCGAAGCAGCAGAAACAACAGAAGGCCGGATCCAAATCCTCTCCCCCGGGCGGCAAGGGCGGCGGGAAGGGCTGATCCCCCTTACTCTAATCTCTCCCCCGGAACGGGGGGAGAGGGGACGAGGAGCGCCTCTCGGTACGCAATCACCATGATTGACCTGCGCAGCGACACGGTGACACGCCCGACGCGCGCGATGCGCGCCGCCATGGCCGCAGCCGAGGTGGGCGACGACGTCTTCGGCGACGACCCGACGGTCAATCGCCTGCAGGAGCGGCTCGCGGAGCTGACCGGCCACGAGGCCGGTCTGTTCTTTCCGAGCGGCACGCAATCGAACCTGGCGGCACTCATGGCCCACTGCGGGCGCGGCGAGGAATTCGTCATCGGCAGCCTCGGCCACAGCTTCAAATACGAAGCCGGCGGCGCAGCGGTGCTGGGGAGCCTGTGGCCGCAACCGCTGGAGTACGAGGCGGACGGCACCCTCGACCTGAAGAAGGTCGCCGCCGCCATCAAGCCCGATGACGCGCACTTCGCCCGTACGCGCCTGCTAGTGCTGGAAAACACCCAGAACGGTCGTGTGTTGCCGCTCACCTATATAAAGGAAGCTGCCGGCTTTGCACGCCGGCATGGCTTGAACACACACCTGGACGGCGCGCGCGTGTTCAACGCCGCGGTGAAACTGGGCGTGCCGGTCGGGGAAATCACCCGTCACTTCGACAGTGTTTCCCTCTGCCTGTCCAAAGGTTTGGGTTGCCCCGTGGGCACCGTGCTGGTGGGCAAAGCCGAGCTCATCCACAAAGCCCACCGCGTACGAAAAATCCTGGGCGGCGGCATGCGCCAGGCGGGCATTCTGGCCGCAGCCGGGATCTATGCATTGGAACACCACGTAGAGCGTTTGGCGGAAGAT
>JAGWNO010000176.1 GCA_028871235.1 Gammaproteobacteria bacterium | reverse complement strand
CGCCGCTATACGTTGAAGCGGAAGTGCATGACATCGCCTTCCTGCACCACGTAGTCCTTGCCTTCCAGTCGCCACTTGCCCGCTTCGCGGGCACCGGCTTCACCTTTGTATCTGACGTAATCCGTGTAGGCCACCACTTCGGCGCGGATGAAGCCTTTCTCGAAGTCCGTATGGATGACGCCCGCGGCCTGCGGCGCGGTGGTGCCGTGCCTGATGGTCCAGGCGCGCACTTCCTTGGGACCCGCGGTGAAATAGGTTTCCAGACCCAGCAACGCGTAACCCGCGCGAATCACCCGGTCCAACCCGGGTTCCGTGAGACCCATATCCTTGAGGAAATCCAGCTTGTCGGCCTGGTCCAGCTCGGCGATCTCCGCCTCCAGGGCCGCACACACCGGCACTACCTCGGCGCCTTCCGTCTTCGCCGCCGCCCGCAGAGTATCCAGCAGCGGGTTGTTGCTGAAACCATGCTCATCCACGTTGGCGATATATACAGTGGGTTTGAGGGTGAGCAGGTTGAACTCGCGCACCAGCACCTGCTCCGCCTGGGAAATTCCCAGGGTGCGTGCGGGCTTCGCCTGATCGAGATGGACTTTCAGCATCTCCAGCAGCTTCTGCCGCGCCACCGCTTCCTTGTCGCCGGTCTTGGCGACACGGGCATTGCGTTCGACGGCACGGCTCACCGCCTCCAGGTCCGCCAGCGCCAGTTCGGTATGAATGGTCTCGATGTCCGCGGCCGGATCCACCTTGCCCGACACATGCACCACGTCGGCGTTCTCGAAACAGCGCACCACATGGGCGATGGCGTCGGTTTCGCGGATGTGGGACAGGAACTGGTTACCGAGGCCTTCGCCTTTTGACGCGCCTGCGACCAAGCCCGCGATGTCCACAAACTCCACCGTGGCAGGCACGAGCTTCTGTGGATTGACGATGGCGGCGAGCGCCGCGAGACGCGTGTCCGGCACCGACACCACCCCCACATTGGGATCGATGGTGCAGAACGGATAATTCTCCGCGGCGATGCCTGCTTTGGTGAGTGCATTGAAGAGCGTGGACTTGCCCACATTCGGCAGGCCCACGATGCCGCATTTTAGACTCATGCTGTGCCCTTGGATGTCCCGCTTGCGCGCAGCTGATTATTCATCTTCAGGTTCATCCGGCTGCCGGTCGTGCCGGTTACGCGGCACCACGCCGCGGCTGTGTAATTCATGCATCACTCTCTCGGTCGCACCGTCCAGCAGCCGCGGCATGGCCGCGATGGCCGCTGCCACGGCTTCCATGACCCTCGCTTGCTCGTCCTCGCCGGCGCGCTGCAGCACGTAATCGATCAATTCTGCGGCGCCAGCGGGCCGGCCTATGCCGAAACGCAGGCGGCCGAAATTCTCGCCGAGGTGCGTGATGATGTCCTTGAGGCCGTTGTGACCGCCGTGGCCGCCACCCTGTTTCAGCCGCACCGTGCCCGCCGGCAGGTCCAGGTCGTCGTGGGCCACCAGGATCGCTTCCGGCGGCAGTTTCAGGTAAGCCGCCAGTGCCTGCACCGACTGGCCGCTGCGGTTCATGAAGGTGGTGGGCTTGAGCAGCCGCAGCTCATGCCCGCCGATACGAATGCGGGCCACATCACCGCTGAATTTGCGTTCCGGACTGAAGCTGCCGCCGTGGGCGCGGACCATGGCGTCCACGAACCAGAAGCCGGCGTTGTGGCGCGTCAAAACGTAATCGGCCCCGGGATTGCCGAGGCCGACCACGAGTTGCACTGGCACGGGTGATGGCATGGCCGGGAATAACGTATGCGCAGGCGGCCGTGAAGGGCCGCCGGGCGCCTACTTCTTCTCCTTGCCCTTGTCGCCTTTCTCGGCGGCCGGGGGCGCCTTGCCCGCGGGCGCCGCCTTGACCTCCGCCGGCACCTTGCCATCGACCGCGGGGGCTGCCGCCGCACCTTCCACCGGCGCCGCCGCACCTTCCGCCGGAGCCGCGGCTTCCGCCACCGGCTCTTCCTCGACGGTGATGCGCGGATGATGGATGGCCACCACCGGCAGATCGTGCTCTTCACCATAAGCCAGTTGCACGATGCGCACCCCTTCGGGAAGCTTCAGGTCCGACAGGTGCAGCGCATGGTTGAGCTCAAGGCTGGTGACATCAACGTCGATGTACTCGGGCAGATAGCGCGGCAGGCACGCGATCTCCACCTCGATGAGGTTGCGCGACACCACTCCGCCCTGCTGCTTGACGCCGATGGCTTCCTTCTCGCCGAGGAAGTGCAGCGGCACGTGTACCCGGATATCCTGGTCGTCCTTCACGCGCAGCAGGTCCACGTGCATGATCAGCGGCTTGGCTGGATGACGCTGCACATCCTTGAGGATAGCCTGGTGCTCGTCGTTGCCCACCCTGATCTTGAGGATATGGGAGTAGAAGGCCTCGTGTGCCAGATTGTTGCGCACTTCATTGTGATTGAAAGCCAGGTCCACCGGTGGTTCGCCGGCCCCGT
>JAGWNO010000037.1 GCA_028871235.1 Gammaproteobacteria bacterium | reverse complement strand
CTGGGGCTGATCCTCGGCAGTTATTGCCCCAACATCCTGTTCCCGTATGCACGCGAGGCGGTGTCGGCACTGGTGCAGAAAGGCAGCATGCCGCCATTGCTGCTGCAGCCGGTGAATTTCGACGCCATATATGCACAGAGCCTCGGTCAGGCCGTCACGCCGGACGGCGCCGCCGCGGCACAAACGTAAATTCCCGCGAGCCCGTGAACATCCCGGCACCCATCGGTATACTCGGCGCGGGTTCCTGGGGTACGGCACTTGCCATCCTGCTGGCACGCAACGGCCGCCGGGTGCTGCTATGGTCGGTGGATAAAACCGAACTCGCGCCGCTGGCGGCGGACGGCGAGAACCGCCAGTACCTGCCCGGTCATCGCTTTCCCGATACGCTCGACATCGAACCGCAGCTGCACAGACTGACCGCCGCCGCCAGCGACCTGCTGGTGGTGGTACCCAGCCACGGTTTCCGCGCCACGCTCACGCAACTGAGCGGCTGCACGCCAAAAAGCCTGCGGCTCGCCTGGGCCACGAAGGGCTTCGAGCACGATACCGGTAAACTGCTGCATGAAGTCGCACAGGAAATCCTGGGCGATCGCGTCCCGCTGGCGGTGGTCTCCGGTCCGACATTCGCCGCTGAAGTGGCGGCCGGCGTACCCACCGCCATCACTGTGGCTTCCAACAACGCGGCGTTCGCGGCGCACCTGGCCCGCTGCCTGCACAGCAACAACCTGCGCGCCTACACCGCCAGCGATATCACCGGTGTCGAAGTGGGCGGTGCGGTTAAGAACATCATCGCCATCGGCTGCGGTATCAGTGATGGCTTGAAGTTCGGCGCCAATGCACGTGCCGCGCTCATCACCCGTGGACTTGCCGAGATCACCCGCCTGGGGATGGCTCTGGGCGCCCGCGCCGGGACCTTCCAGGGACTCACCGGTCTCGGCGATCTGGTGCTTACCTGCACCGACGACCAGTCACGCAACCGCCGCCTGGGCCTGCGGCTGGCGGCCGGAGAAGAGCGCAAAGCCATCGAAAAGGATATCGGCCAGGTGGTGGAAGGAATTTACGCCGCCGCCGCGGTACACAAACTGGCCCAGCGCCTCGGGGTGGACATGCCCATCACCGAGCAGATATACCGCATCCTCTACGCGGGTCTGGCGCCGCGTGCGGCAGTCGAGGCGCTCATGGCCCGCGAACTGAAGCACGAATAACGCTCTCCGGAACCTTGCCTGTCAGTATCAGGTAATGCGATCTGTTGACCCCGGCCACAAACAAACGCCGGTTCCCTGGCGTTATTTATCCATCACACGGCATGTTTAATTGCGGCCCACGTAGTCGAGCTGCCGCCAGGCCTCATACACGATCACCGCCACCGCGTTTGAGAGATTAAGGCTGCGGTTGCCGGGCCGCATGGGTATGTGCAACACCTGTTGCGGCGGCAGCGAATCCAGCAGCGCCTGCGGCAGGCCGCGGGTTTCTGGACCGAACAGCCAGGCATCGCCCGGCTGGAAACGCGTATCTGCGTAACACTGCCGGCCACGGGTGGAGACCGCGAACAACCGCGACGGCATCACGTCTTTCATGAAGGTTTCGAAGTCCGCGTGCTCCCGCACACCGGCCAACTCCCGGTAATCCAGCCCCGCGCGCCGTACCCGCGCCGCGCTGATCTCGAAACCCAGCGGATGGATGAGATGCAATGCCACACCCGCATTGGCGCACAGGCGTATGATATTACCGGTGTTGGGCGGGATTTCCGGCTGGTATAACACCACGTGCAACATGCTTGACCATTAAGATAAGGCGCGTATGGGGACTGATCAACAGACGCTACCCGCAACACTCTCAACCAGCTTTTGCGGCCTGAGATTCAACTCACCGCTGGTCCTGCTGTCGGGCTGCGTCGGTTTCGGCGAAGAATATACGCGCGTCGCCGGCTTTTCCAACCACGATGTCGGCGCCATCTGCCTCAAGGGCACCACCCTCAAGCCGCGGCTTGGCAACAAGCCGCACCGCATCTACGAGACCCCCGCCGGCATGCTCAACGCCATCGGGCTGCAGAATCCCGGCGTGGATCACGTGGTGCAGAAGATCCTTCCAACCCTGGATTTTTCCGAGACCCGCTTCATCGCCAACGTCTCCGGTTCCACGGTGGAGGAGTATGCCGAGGTGACGCGCCGCTTCGACGACTCACCCATCGACGCCATGGAGATCAATATCTCCTGTCCCAACGTCAAGCAAGGCGGCGTGCAGTTCGGCAACGATCCGGACATGTCGGCGCGGGTAGTGGCAGCCTGCCGCAAGCTCACCAAGAAACCGCTCATCACCAAGCTTTCCCCCAACCAGACCGATATCGCGGAGAACGCGCGCCGCTGCATCGAAGCGGGCAGCGACGCGTTGGCGGTCATCAACACCTTCGTGGGCATGGCCATCGACCCGGAGACACGCACGCCCGTCATCGGCAATGTGCAGGGCGGCCTGTCGGGCCCGGCCATCAAGCCGCTTGCGCTGCTCAAGGTCTACCAGGTCCGCCAGGTGGCCGGACCTCATGGGGTACCCATCATCGGCCAGGGCGGCATCACCACCGCCTGCGATGCCCTCGAATTCCTGATCGCCGGGGCGGCCGCCGTGGGAGTAGGCACGGCGCTGTTCTATGACCCGCTGGTGTGCAAGAAACTCAATGCCGGCATCGCCGAGTATCTCGCCCGTCACCACATCGCGCGGGTGGAGGATCTGGTCGGTACCCTCGACACGGGGGGACAGCTCCTGGAACTTTCCGCCGCCGGTTAGCCCACCGCCACGCGCGCCTCACCACCGGCACCCGGGTTTTCAACCGGGAAATACCGCGTGCGGTTTACTTATTACATATACTTGGCTATTCTCCCACCGGCTAAAACAACTATAAAAACAGGCTCGCGGTTGCGCCTGCTGCCGCTTCATCACGGCGGGTACTTATCAGGGACAGAGTTCGAGCGCCGCACCGAGAGGAGGAAGAGCTCTGCTGTCATTCTTCAAACGCCGCATAAAAACTGACGGTCTGACCGGGGTCAGTTTCCAATCCAATGGCGTCGCTATCGCACGCGTCGTCCGCGATAAAACACAACATGCCACCCTTGAATGCCTGCGCTTCGCCGCCGTGGATGTGGCCGAGGATCGTGGCCGCGCGCTGCGCAACCGCGTGGAAACCCTCAAGCTCGAACGCACCATCTGTACCACCGTCATGGCGCCGCAGGACTACCAGCTGCTGCTGGTGGAAGCACCGGATGTGCCGCCGGGCGAACTGCGGGCTGCGGTGCACTGGCGCATCAAGGATCTAATCGGTTTCCACATCGATGATGCCGTCATCGACGTGTTCGAGATCCCCGGTCAGAACCGCCCCGGCCAGTCGCGCATGATGTATGCGGTTGCGACCCGCTCCAAGACCGTACGGGAGCGCGCCGAGTTGATCGCGGAGTCCAGCATGCAGCTGCAGATCATCGACATACCGGAGATGTGCCTGCGCAACGTGGCGGCACTCACCGAGGAAGATGTGCAGGGTGTGGCACTGCTGTATTTCACCCCCACCAACGGTTTCATCACGCTCACCCGCCAGCACACTCTGTATCTCGCCCGCAAACTGGACATCGGTTCCGATTCGCTGGCGGAGGCGCAGCGCAGCGGGCGCGGCACGGCGCTCTTGGATAGCGTGGTGCTGGAAATCCAGCGCTCGCTGGATTATTACGACAGTCATTTCTCGCAGCCGCCCATCTCGGGGCTGCTGCTCGCTCCCAGCGAGACCCCCCTGCCATTCCTCAAACCCCATCTGTCCCAGAACCTGGCGGTGCCGGTCAAGAACCTGGAACTGGGAAAGCTGCTGCGCAGCCACGATCACGCCGATGAACTGGTGGAATCGCGCTGCCTGACCGCGGTGGGCGCAGCACTGCGCGAGGAGAGCGTGGCGCTGTGAACCAGCAGATTAACCTCTACCAGCCGATCTTCCGCACGCAGGTTAAGGTGTTCTCCGCCATAACCATCCTGCAGATTGCGGGCATCTTCATGCTGGCGCTGCTACTCATCTATATATACAGCCTCTGGCAAGCCAGCCTGCTCGACCGCCAGATCACGCAGCTGCAGGCCGCGCTGCAATCAGATACCGCCCGGCTGGCGCAACTGGAAAGCACCCTGCCGTCACACACCATTGATCCAGCCCTGCAGGCAGCACTCAAGACCGCCGTCGCCCAGCATGATCTCATGCAGCTGACTGTGGTGGCACTGTCGCAGCGCAGCTATGGCATCACCTCCGGTTTCTCCAGCCAGCTGGTGGGCCTCGCCCGCCAGCATGTCAACGGGCTGTGGCTCACTGCGGTCAGACTGTCGAAAGGCGGCGCGGATTTCGACCTGAGCGGCAAGACTGTGGATCCGCGTCTGGTCCCCGAATACGTGCAGCGCTTGTCGGCGGTACCGGTGTTCAAAGGCACCGAATTCGGGCTGCTGCGCATCGAGCGTCCCGAGAAGAACGATCAGGCCCTGTGGTTCCGCCTCAGCACCGCGCTCAGCGACAACTCCGACAAGGGGTCGACCGATGCGCCAGTACATTAAACAGCTGCTGGGGCGCGTGGACGGCCTGAGCCTGCGGGAGCGGGTAATCCTGTTTGCCGGCATCCTGGTGGTGCTGTTCGTGCTGTGGGATGCCATTTTCATGAGCCCGGTGTCGCTGCGCGAGAAGAACACCCAGCAGCAGATCGATGCGCTGCATACACAGATCAACACCTTGAACGACGCCATCCGGCAGCTGACAGCCAGCAGGATCACGGACCCGAATGCCGAGTTGCGCGTCAAACTCGCGGCAATGCAAGCCTCCAATGCCAAGCTGGAGTTGCAGCTGAACGGCGCCACCGCGGGGCTGGTCCCGCCGGAGCAGATGGCGGGCCTGCTCAGGCAGGTGCTGGCCCATCAGCATGGCCTGCGGCTCATCAGCGTAAAGAACCTGCCGCCGCAGCCGTTGCTCAGTAACGCGCACAGCGCGGCTGCCGAACCGGCCGCTACCGAGGGCGCCGGCGGTCTCTACAGGCACAGCCTGGAAATCGTGTTCGAGGGTGACTACCCCGAGGTGGTGGCCTACCTGCAGGCCCTGGAACACCTGCGATGGCGCTTTTACTGGGACGGCCTGGATCTCGAAGTGCAGCACTACCCGGTCAATCGGGTCACTATCCGTGTGCATACCCTGAGCCTGCATGAGGGCTATATCGGTGTGTAAGCGCCATGTCACGGCAGCGCTTATCATGATGGCCCTGGCGGCCGGCGCGGTGCGGGCCGATTCGCTGCCGGATCCGACCCGGCCCGATTACATGAGTCGCACTGCCCGGGCACCCGCGGTGACTCCCGGATGGCGGGTTACCGCCATCATCATCTCGCCGAGCCGGCGGTTCGCCCAGATCAACGGCCAGACCGTGAAGCCGGGTGAGCGGGTGGACGGAGCTACGGTGCTGGAGATCACCCCCTACGCGGTGAAACTCCGGGGCAGACATGGCGTGTTCACCGCTTACCTGCTCGCGGGGGACGTGAAACGACCTATTACGGAACCGCATGGGACCTGAGACATGATGCACCGCAACACTTGCTTGTTACTGCTATGCAGCGCCGCGCTGCTCACCGCCTGCGCGCATACCCCGGCCCTGGACTCGACCCAGAAAAGTATCAACAAGGCGCTGGAAGAAGGCATCACGTCCACCACCCCGCCACCGCCGCCGCCAGCCGCGGTCAGCAATGCGCTGCTGCCGCAGGTAGGCCCGCGGCTGCCTTCAGAAGAGACCGCCAACCGCGAGGAGCGCTTCGATATTTCCGTGCAGAACGCCGCTGCGCACGATTTCTTCATGAGCCTCGTCAAGGACACGCCCTACAACATGGTGGTGAGTCCGGACGTGACCGGCAGCATCTCGCTGACGCTCAAGAACACCACCGTGCCGGAAGTCATGGACACGGTACGCAAGGTGTATGGTTATGAATTTCAGCGCAGCGGCAACACTTACATGGTGCTGCCGGCAGCCATGCGCAACCAGATCTTCCAGGTGAATTACCTGGATTTCATCCGCAAAGGCGAATCCCTGACACGCGTCACCTCGGGTGAATCCACCAACAACACCAACCCTTACGGCGGTGGCGGCGGCTACGGTTATACCCCGCCGCCAGCAGCCACCGGCGGCGGCCAGAACAACCAGACCGGGACTGAAGTGACCACCAAGACCGATTCGGATTTCTGGAAAGACCTGCAGGCGAGCCTTACCGCCATTATCGGCAACGGCGATGGCCGCAGGGTGGTGGTGGATCCCGATTCCGGCGTGGTAGTGGTGCGCGCCATGCCAAGCGAATTGCGCGAGGTGCAGCAATATCTGAGCGCGGTACAACACAGTGTCTCCCGTGAGGTGGTGCTGGAGGCCAAGATCATCGAGGTGACGCTCAATAGCAACTTCCAGTCGGGCATCAACTGGGGTGCATTGGGTCGGCCGGGCAACGGCAAGAGCGTCTTTGCCGGCAACATCGGCGGCCAGAGCCTGTTCGGCAACACCGCCAATACGCCCAACGGTCAGGGTTTGTCGGACCTCAAGGGCCTGCCGCTGACTCTCACCCCCGGCAACGCAGTCAACAGTTTCCCGAGCTCGGCTTTCGGCGGCACCTTCGCGCTGGCGCTCAACCTGGGTGACTTCAACGGTTTCATCGAATTGCTCGACACCCAGGGTAACGTGCACGTGCTGTCGAGCCCGCGCGTCGCCACCATCAACAACCAGAAAGCGGTCATCAAGGTGGGCAGTGACGAGTTCTTCGTGACCGGGCTCAACAGCAACACCCTGGCGGGTGCCTCCGCGACCTCCGCCACCAGCCAGAACATCATCCTGCAGCCGTTCTTCTCCGGCATCGCGCTGGACGTGACGCCGCAGATCGATGCCGACGGTTACGTGACCCTGCACATCCACCCGACGGTGAGTGATGTGACCGATCAGCTCAAGAACATCACCTTCGCAGGACAAAACACCAGCGTGCCGCTGGCCTTCAGCCAGGTGCGT
This sequence comes from Gammaproteobacteria bacterium, assembly GCA_028871235.1. Taxonomy (GTDB): domain Bacteria; phylum Pseudomonadota; class Gammaproteobacteria; order Natronospirales; family REEB76; genus REEB76. The sequence continues at coordinate 6,959 of JAGWNO010000037.1, read as the reverse complement.
GAGGCGGACAGCGTGGTGCGTGCCCAAAGCGGCCAGATCGTGGTAATCGGCGGCCTGATGAAGAATCAAGTCCAGAACGTGGTGGATAAGACGCCGTTTCTAAGCGCTATCCCACTGCTGGGCGAACTGTTCACCCAGCGCCACAAGGTGAACGTGAAGAGCGAGCTGGTGATATTGCTCAAGCCGGTGGTGGTGGAGAACGGCCGCATCTGGTCCGACTACTCAAAACAGGACCTGGAGCGCATAAAGTCACTGGAGAACGGCGGGGGCAACCCATAGCGGGGCGCGTCCGGCGGATGTGGCATGTACCTCAAACACTTCGGTTTCCGTGAATATCCCTTCGCGCTCACGCCGGATACGAGTTTCTTTTTCAATTACACCAGCCACCAGGAAGCATTGAATGTCCTGCTGGTGGCGCTGCGCAGCGGTGAGGGCTTCATAAAGCTCACGGGCGAAGTGGGACTGGGCAAGACCCTGCTATGCCGCAAGCTGCTCAATTCCCTGGGTCCCGGCTTCGTGACCGCCTACCTGCCGAACCCGCATCTGTCACCGGGCTCCATGCGCCTCGCCATCGCCGAGGAACTGGGCGCGGATCTGCCGCCACGCGCCACCCAGGAGGACATGCTGCGCGCCACCACCCGCCGGCTGCTGGAACTGGCCGCCGCCGACAAGCAGGTGGTGGTGTGCCTGGATGAAGTCCAGGCCATGCCCAACCATACGCTGGAGGCGGTGCGTATGCTCACCAATCTGGAAACGGAAAAATTCAAACTGCTGCAGGTGGTGATGTTCGCCCAACCGGAACTGGATGCGCGTCTGGATGAGCGGCACCTGCGGCAGCTCAAACAGCGCATCACGTTCTCCTACAGGCTTACGCCGCTGACCCGGCAGGCAGTGAGCGCGTATGTGCGGCATCGCCTGCGGGTGGCCGGTTACCACGGCGGCCCGCTGTTCAACGAGCACGCCCTGGGGGCGGTGTACCGCGGCAGCGGCGGCATCCCGCGGCTGGTGAACATCCTCTGTCACAAGGCGTTGCTGGTGGCATTCGGTCCCGGCGATGATTACATCACTGTCAAGCATGTGCGCATCGCGGTGGCGGATACGGAAGGCGCCCGCCATCATCCGCGGGGTTTGCGGCAGCCACTGGTTTACGCCGCCGTCCTGGTCAGCGTATGTGTGCTGGCGGGCGTGGTCTATTGGCTGGGGATGTAGCGGTGAGCCTCATCAATCAGATGTTGCGGGATCTGGAGGAGCGCAAACGGCGCGAACAGCCGTCGCTCACCGATATCCGCGCCGTGGATACTCCGCGGCGGCGCGGTGCGCTGCGGATGGTGCTGGCCATGGGTCTGCTGCTGGCAGGTGTGGCTGCATACATCTTCTGGCGCCAGCCGCATGGCACGTCGCCGGCAGTGGCTTTGGTGCAACCGCCCCCCGCGGTCGTGACGCATGCCAAGTCTGCTGGCCCGCATTCACGGGCCACACCACTGACCGCTCACAGGACCGCGCGAGCATCCATCGCCAGCAACGCCAGGATGCCCGAGCGTACACCGGTTGCGGCGGACGCCGCGGTGATGGCTACCGATAACAACCCGGCGGCGCCCCCCGGCAACCGGCTGGCCGCCTCCTTGCCGCAGAATGCGCGCCTCACCGGCGCGCAAGCGGTGAGCAGCGGCAGCGCCGCAGGTGTGCAGCTCGGCTTCAATGCTCCGGTCAGCTGGGTGCTGCGCAGTTTCCCCAAGACGTCATGGGTGAGCCTGGAGATCAAGGATGTCGGCAGTGTGGCCGATGTGATCCGCGCCCTGCCGCTGCCCGCCATGGTCACCGGCGTGAGCTATACCCTTACGCCAGATCAGCGCCTGTTGCTGGCGTTCACCGTACTGCCCGGCACGCAGGCCGCCACCCAGCCAGCCGCGCCCGGCAGCGGCAACAGCCTGCAGATATATTTCACCGCGGCGGCCACGCCGCCCTCCGCGCCGGCCGTTGCCAGCATGATGAAATCCCCGGCTAATGTGCCGCCCGCGTTGCAGTCGGCACAGGCTTATAACCAGGGTGTGCGGGCGCTGCAGCAGGGCCAGAACGCCGCCGCCGAGCAGCTGTTCCGCAGCGCCCTGGACAGCAACCCCGACAATGCCGCGGCCCGCGAGGCACTGACCGCGCTGTATGCGCGCAGCGGCCGCGGGCCCGAGGCGGAACAGCTGCTGGTGACGGGTTTGACACTGAACACCGCGAACCGCCCGCGCTTCGCCAAACTGTACGCCAGCCTGCTGATGCAGCGTGGCGCCGACGCCCAGGCCATCCAGGTACTGGATGCCAACAAACCCGATATACACGCGGATGCGGATTACTATGCGCTGTTGGCCGCGCTCGAACAGCGCAGCGGCCGGAACCGCGAGGCAGTCGCGCTCTATCGGCAGCTGCTGGCGGTGGATCCCGGCCAGGGGGTATGGTGGGCCGGTCTCGGCATCTCGCTGGAGCAACTGGGCGAACCCGACACGGCGCTGGCTGCCTACACCCATGCGCAGGCGGCGGGCAGCCTGGATGACGCCCTGGCCCGGTATGTGCAGAATCGTATCAACGCGCTGAAACACTGAGCCACGGAGCGTCCATTGTGGTAACCGCACCCCGCAGGCAGAAAATCCGTATCGGTGACCTGCTGGTCCAAAACCGGGTCATCTCCGAAGCGCAGCTCGAGGCTGCGCTGGCAGAACAGAAAAAAAGCGGCCGCAAGCTCGGCCGCGTGCTCGTGGACCTGGGGCTCGTGGACGAGGACCAACTGCTCAAATTCCTGTCGAAACAGCTGGATATCCCTTTAATCGACCTCAAGCACTTTAAGTTCAATCCGGAAACGGTGCGGCTGCTGCCGGAGACCCATGCGCGCCGTTACCGCGCCATGGTGCTGAACGCCAGTGCGGCGGACGTGCTGGTGGGCATGGCGGATCCCACCGATATCTTCGGTTACGACGAGATCACCCGCATCCTGCAGAAACCTCTGCGCCTCGCCTTGGTGCGCGAAGCCGACCTGCTGCGCGCCATAGACATCGTCTACCGGCGCACCGAGGAGATCTCCAACCTTGCCGAGGAGCTGGGCGAGGAACTGGCGGAGGGCGATTACGACCTGGCGCAATTAGTGGCGGAAGAAGGCGCGGTGGACGCGCCGGTGGTGAAATTGCTGCAATCCATGTTCGAGGACGCGGTGCAGGTGAACGCCTCCGACATCCACATCGAACCAGATGAAAACCTGCTGCGCATCCGCCAGCGCATCGATGGCGTATTGCACGAGCAGATCATCGAGGGTCGGCGGGTGGCAAGTGCGCTGGTGACACGCCTCAAACTCATGTCCGGTCTCGACATCTCCGAGAAACGCCTGCCGCAGGACGGGCGTTTCAGCATCCGCGTCAAAGACCGCAGCATCGACGTGCGCGTCGCCACCATGCCCATCCAGTTCGGTGAATCAGTGGTGCTGCGCCTGCTGGATCAATCCAACAACCTGCTGGAACTGGGCAAGCTCGGCATGCCTGAAGAGATGCGCAAACGCTTCGAACACCTGATCCAGCTGCCCTACGGCATGGTCATGGTCACCGGTCCCACCGGCAGCGGCAAGACCACCACGCTGTACGCGGCTCTCAATTTCATCAACAAGTCGGACATCAAGATCATCTCCGTAGAGGACCCCATCGAGTACCGGTTATCACGCATCAACCAGGTGCAGGTGTATGCGCGCATCGGCCTGGATTTCACCCGCGTGCTCCGCAACGCGTTGCGCCAGGACCCGGACGTGATCATGGTGGGTGAGGTGCGCGACCATGAGACCGCCGAGATCGCCCTGCGGGCCGCCATGACCGGCCACCTGGTGCTATCGACGGTGCACACCAACGATGCCATCACCACCGTCAGCCGCCTGCTGGACATGGGTGCCGAGGGCTATCTCATCGCCGCCGGCCTGCGCGCGGTGGTGGCGCAGCGCCTGGTGCGGCGTATCTGCGACGCCTGCATGGCGACTGCCAAGCTGGACGCCAATCAGCTGGCCTGGCTCAAGTCGGTGGCGCCGGCTGCGCAGATTGCCCGCATGCAGTTCCATCACGGCCAGGGCTGCACCTACTGCAATGGCACCGGCTACCGCGGCCGCATCGGCGTATATGAACTGCTGGAGCTGGATGAAGCGCTCACCGACGCGCTGCGGCGCAGCAACAGCTCGGAATTTGCGCAGCTGGCGCAGCAGAAAAAGGACTTCCGGCCATTCGTGCTGTGCGCGCTGGACTACGCCGCCGGCGGCATCACCAGCGTGGAGGAGGCCATGCGCATCGCCAGCGGCATCGAGAAATACGTGGACGAGCTGCCGGCCGCACAGCCGGCCGCAGGTAACTAGACTGCCATGGCCACCTACCTTTATCGCGGCCGCAGCCAGCGCGGCGAACTGATTCTCGGGGAGTTGGACGCCGACACCGCCGATGCTGTCGCCAGCCAGCTGTTCAACAGCGGCATCACCCCGATCAATATAGATGTCAAACCGGCGGCGCGTCAGACCGTCGCGGGTCTGTGGCGCCGGCTCACCGGCGACAAGCCGAAACTCGATGATCTGATCCTGTTTGCCCGTCAGATGCACACGCTGGTGAAGGCCGGTGTGCCGCTGGTGCGCGGCCTCACCACTCTTGAGCAGTCCAGCCACAACGAGATGCTGAAAGTCGCCCTGCGGGAGGTGGTGGACAGTCTGGAATCCGGCCGCGAGCTGTCCGCCGCCATGGGCCGCCATCCGCAGGTGTTTTCCTCGCTGTTCGTGAACGTGGTGCGCGTCGGCGAGAACTCCGGCAATCTCGAGGAAGCCTTCATACGCATGTACAACTATCTGTCCCTCGAGAAGGACATCCGCACCCGCATCAAGACTGCCTTCCGGTATCCCATCTTCGTGGTCAGTGCCATCGTGGTGGCGATGGCCGTCATCACCCTGTTTGTGGTGCCGCGTTTCGCGGCCTTCTTCAAGGCCGTGCGCATGCAACTGCCGCTGCCCACGCGCGTCATCATGGCGGTCTCGGAATTCGCACAGGATTACTGGTGGTTGGTGCTGCTGGTAAGCGTGGCGGCGGTGTTTCTTTTCCGCCGCTACATCAACACCGAACACGGGCGCTACCGCTGGGACGGCTTCAAGATGCGGCTTCCGGTCATCGGCAGCATCATCATGCAAGCCACCCTGGCGCGCTATGCGCGGGCATTCGCACTCTGTTACCGCTCGGGGGTACCGCTGGTGCAGGCGCTGACGCTGGTGTCGTATGCGGTGGACAACGTGTTCATGGCGGAGCGCGTGTTGCAGATGCGCACCGGGGTGGAACGCGGCGAGAGCCTGACGCGCACCTCGCGTGCCGTGGGCGTGTTCACGCCGCTGGTGATCCAGATGCTGTCCGTGGGCGAGGAGTCCGGCAACGTCTCCGAGATGCTCGATGAGGTAGGCGGCTACTACGAGCGCGAGGTGGACTATGAACTGCACACGCTCAGCACCAACATTGAACCGGTACTGCTGGTGATACTGGGTGCGATGGTGCTGATACTCGCGCTCGGCGTGTTCCTGCCCATGTGGAACCTGGCAGCCAACGCGTCGCACCTGTAAACATGCGTGTCCTGTCCCGGCCGGCACGGCTGCAACGCGGGTTCTCACTGCTGGAACTCACCATCGTGGTGGGCATCATCGCGGCGCTGTTCGCGGTGGCGCTGGACCGGCTGCTGGCGCTGCGGGCCGAAGCCGAGCGCGTCAGTATGCTGCAGATGGAAGGCGTGCTGCAAAGCGCCCTGGGCATCCAGCTCGCCTCCTACATCGCCAAGGGTGATTTCGCCGGCGTCGCCAAACTGCAGGGCACGAATCCCATGGACCTGTTGATGCAGCCGCCTGCCAACTACATCGGTGCGCTGCAGCATCCGGATCCGGCACGCATCGACGGCGGTCTCTGGTATTTCGATACCGCCACCCACACGCTGGTGTACCGGGTGCACAGCGCCGATTATTTCCACGACGACCTGGGTCCCCCGGCCCGGGCTGAGTACCAGATCCAGATCCTCTTCAAGGACATGCGCGGCAACGGCCGCTACGACCCCGGCAGCGACGCGCTCTACGGCATACGCCTTGTCAACCTGGCTCCCTACCGGTGGCGCACTCCCCTGCCGCAGAAGCACTGGTTCCTGAACTGGTAGACCGGCCCATGGAAAGCCGTCGCCGGATGGCAGGCGACAGTTTGGTTGCCTCCGTATGCAAGCTGCTATGCTGTTCCCGTCATGAACGCGCACCTGCTGCTGCAAGCCATCGCTGATGCCTCGCTGGAGACCTTGTTCACGGCGCTGTTGCTGGGTGCGTTATTCGGATTGATGGCGGGAGTGTGGCTGCTGCTCGCACCCGCGCACTTCTTCGCCACCACCGCCGGCTGGAACCGCTGGTTCTCCATGCGTCCGTGGCTGAAATTCCTGGAAACCCCGTACTACGTGGAGCGGTTTGTATACCGCTATCACCGCCTGAGCGGCGGCTTGCTGCTGCTGGCCGCCGCCTGGGTTTTCGTTTATTTCTGGGTGCTGTATGACCGGGAAAGGGTGCTGCAGCGGCTGGTTCTGACAAACGGCGGCATCTGGGCGCTGGACGGCAGCGTGCTGATCCTGCGCATCGGCAGCCTGGCCATCGCCGCCGTGGGACTGCTGGTATGGCTGCGCCCCAGCCTGCTCAAGTCGCCGGAGAGCCGCGTCAACCGCTGGGTATCCACCCGCCGCTGGCTGCGGCCCCTGGAAATCAACCGCCCGTTGACTGACAGTTACGCCCAACGCCAGCCGCGGCTGGCGGGACTCATCATGGTCATACTGAGCCTGTAGTCCCTGCTGGGCCTGGCTTTCATGGCGCTGCACTGGCTGGGCAGGGCCTGATGCAAGTCAGAACATCCCCCCGGCGGATTTGCTTTCCCCTTTCCCGATTGCCCATAATCTCACCACCGGCT
>JAGWNO010000036.1 GCA_028871235.1 Gammaproteobacteria bacterium | reverse complement strand
TCCGGAAGAATACCTCATACGGTGTCTTGAATCCCAGTCTCTTTCTCGGCCGGTGATTGAGCCGGTGCATGGCATGATCCAGCTCCCTCTGCGTGACGGTGGTCAAGTTGCGGCGCTTGGGGAAGTACTGCCGGATCAGACCGTTCGTATTCTCATTGGTGCCCCGTTCCCAAGAGCAATACGGGTGCGCGAAGTACACGCGGGCGTCAAGCGAGCTCGCAATCCGTTCGTGCTGGGCGCCCTCTTTGCCATTGTCGAGCGTCAGCGTGTGCACCCGCGCTTGGTGTGGCCTGAGCAGTCTCACCGTCGCCTCCCGGAACGCACTCGCCGTGCGCCGCCGCAGAGCCGCGAGCACCGTATAACCGCTCTTGCGCTCCACCAGGGAGACCAGCACGCCGCGTTGATGACGTCCGATTAGCGTGTCGCCTTCCCAGTCTCCAATCCGGCTGCGACGCTCCACGATGGCTGGGCGCTCTTCAATGCTCACCCGCTCCACCAGCTGTCCCCGCCGCTCCGGACGTCCGTAGCGCTTGCGTCGTTGCCGCTGACAGCGCAGGAACCGGTACAGCGTCCCCCCAGCTTGTTTGTCCCGGCATAGATACTGATAGATCCACTCATGGCTGATGGGCCGCTGCCCTTCCTCCGCCAACCGATCCCGCACCTGCACCGGGCTCCATTCCCGCCGGATTAGGGCTTCGACACGTTCCCACTCGCTCACCCCGATACGCGCTCGATAGCTCTCTGCCCGGCGCAGGTCACACCGCGTCTGGGCTTGCTTCGGTCGGTAGCCTCGCCGCCCCCGGTTACGGCCCATCTCCCGCGAAATCGTCGACTTATGCACCTGTAACTGCCTGGCCGTCTCGCTCTGGTTCAATCCTGCCTTACCGTAGGCGTATATCTGGTATCGTTGCTCTCGGGTGAGCTGCGTGTAGCCATCCATCTGTGCTCCTTCGACTTGCCGGTCGGATAAGCAGCAATACTACCGCAGCTTGCCCACTCAGCCCGTCAGTTGAAGTTGCACTTCAGAGTTGAATCCACCAAGACTATTTGCTCAGGAACGGACCCCATACCGGTTCATGCAGATTGACGCCGGGCTGGCTCTCCGACAACCGCTCGTGCACCTGACCATCCACCGATACCTCCGCCAACACGTCCAGATCCCCATATGCGGCCTCGTAGATAATCATGCTGCCGTTGGGTGCAAAGCTTGGCGACTTGTCCAGGTCACCGTCAGTCAGCGTCTGCAGCACGCCGGTATTCAGATCCATCACCGCGATGTGCAAGTGGCCGTGCTCCCGGTGCACCATGCACAACAAGCGTCCATCGGGTGAGATGCGCGGCTGGGCATTGTAGCTGCCATCGAAGGTTATACGCTGCGGGCCGCCGCCACCGCTTAATCCAACCTTGTAGATCTGCGGGCTGCCGCCGCGGTCCGAGGTAAAGTACAGGCTTTGACCGTCCGGTGACCAGGTGGGTTCAGTATCAATGGCATCGGATGTGGTGATGCGCCGCAGCGCATGGCTGGCCAGGTCCATGACGTAAATATCCGGATTGCCCGGGGATGACGACAACACCAGCGCCAGGTATTTGCCGTCCGGCGAGAAGGCCGGTGCGCTGTTGAGCCCCGGTTTCGCGCTGATGAGCCGCCGCTGGCCGGTGTAGATGTCCTGTATGTAGATGGCCGGCCGCTGGTCTTCAAAGGACACGTAGGCCAGGTATTTGCCGTCCGGCGACCAGTTCGGCGACATGATGGGCTCGTTGGACTGGAATACCGCCTGCGGACCGGCGCCGTCCGAGTCCGCCACCACCAGTTCATAGTGGCCATCGCCGCTCTTGCCGGATACCTCCACATAAGCGATACGGGTGGCGAAGGCGCCCCGCTGGCCGGTGAGTTTCCGGTAGATGAGATCGCTGACCTTGTGGGCTGTCCAGCGCAGATTCTGCGGCGGCGTCAGCACGCTCAGGCCCATGAGCTGGGCTCCGGTATAGACGTTAAAAACCTGGAATTCCACCGCGTAATTGCCCGCACCCGCCGGCTTGATACGGCCGATGACCAGGTCATTCACCGCCAGCACTCGCCAGTTGGTGAAATTGATGGCGCTTGCCTGGACCGGCTTCTCCAGCATGGCGCTGTCCGGGATCGCCTTGAAGCGTCCGCTGCGGGTCAAATCAGCGCCAATCACAGCAGCCACATCCAGTGACGGCGCAGCACCCGGTCCTTCCCAGCCAAACGGCACGATGGCCACCGGCACGGCGCCGCTCACGCCCTTCACGATATCGATGTTTAAAACCGCCTGTGCCGTCCCTAGGGGTACCAGCACAAGCAGGCATAGCAGAAATATCCTGCGTGACATGGTCATTTTCACTGCTTGTCAAGTTTTTTGAAGGTGAGCTGAAACTGGCGCAGGAAAAGTGAAGGATCCGGCGGCGGCGGCAGCGGCGATGATTTATACACCGCGGTCACCACCGATTGCTGCACGGCATCATCACCGTTGCATTGCAATACCCGCACGTCGGTCACCGCGCCACCGGGCACCTGCTGAACAGACACAACGCAGCGGGTAGCGTCCGTAACGGAAGGCGGCACTATCCAGTTAGAGTATACACTCTGCTGAATCAGGGCCTGATATTGTTGTGACAGGCTCGCCAGACGCGCGTCGCGCGCCTTCTCCTCGGCGGCAATCTCGGCCTGCAGCTGTTTGCGGCGTTGCGCGGCTGCCGCGCTCTGGCGCTGTTTCTCCTGGACCGCCGCCTTGGCCTCCGCGGCCTTCAGTTTCGCCACCTTTTCCTGTTCAGTCCGGGCCTGTTGCTGCAGGTCCGCCAGCTGTTTGTTGATGGCTGCCTGGGCCTGTTGCTGCTGTTGCTTGAGCTGCGCCAGCTTCTGCTCCTCCTGCTGGCGTTCGCTCTTGGCCGCCGCCGCCTGCTGCTGCAATTTCTGCTGGGCTTCCTGCTTCTGCCGTTCCTGGGCCTGCAACAGGGCCATCTGCTGCTGGATCAGGGACTGATCCACCACCGTGGCCTGCACCGGCTGGGCGTTGGGGTTCTGACCGCCCAACGATGGCAGCGTGGAATTGCTCCAATGGATACTCAACACCAGCAACACCAGAAAACCGGCATGCAAGAACAGCGAGTAGATCCAGGGCATGAGGCGTTGCATGGGCGGCTGGGCCTTGTCCATGGTCATGCCTTGCCCTTGATTTCCACCCGCGGCGGATTGTTGGGATTGGTCTCCAGACCCACACTCGGCGCACCCGCGGCTTGCAGCAACGTCATGCCACGCAATACCGAATCGTAGCGGGCATCGCGGTCGCCCCGCACGATTACGTGCGTGCCCGGTTTGAGCTTGAGCACTGCGGTGACGGTCGCCACCACGAGCTGTGCGCTGATGGATTGCTCGGGGTGGGCGCCGATGTTGAGGAAATATCTGCCATCTGCGCTCACCGTGAGGATTACCGGCGTTTCATCAGGCTTGATGTCCAGCGGCTTCGCGCTGGCGGCCGGCAGGTTCACTTTCACGCCCTGGGTCAAAAGCGGTGCCGTGATCATGAAGATCACCAGCAGCACCAGCATCACGTCGATGTACGGCACCACGTTGATCTCGCTCAGCATGCGCCGCCTGCTGCGCCGTCCCGCCATGTGCGTTTACCCGTGGGCGGCGCGCGTACCCACGTGCCGCTGCAGGATGGTGGAGAATTCCTCCAGGAAGGAGTCAAAGCGGGTCTCCAGCCGCTCCACATGGTTGGCATAGCGGTTATAGGCAATCACCGCCGGGATGGCTGCGAACAGGCCCATGGCGGTGGCGATCAGCGCCTCGGAGATGCCCGGCGCCACCATGGCGATGGTGGCCTGCTGCACGTTACCGAGGGAATGGAAGGCGTTCATGATGCCCCACACGGTGCCGAACAGTCCCACGTAGGGGCTGGTGGAGCCCACCGTGGCGAGGAACGCCAGGTTTTCCTCGAGACGGTCGATCTCGCGGATCTGGGCCACGCGCATGGCCCGGCGTGAACCCTCGACCACCTGCGCCGGCTCATCGCTCTGCTTGCGCAGGCGTGCGAACTCGCTGAAGCCCGCCTCGAACAGGCCCTCCATGCCGTTCTCGGCGCCGGTGCCGCTGATCTCCTTATATATGCCCGCCAGCTCGCCACCGGACCAGAAGCGCCGCTCGAAGGTATCCGCCGCCGCCTGTGCCTGCTTGAGCATCCGGTGCTTGCGGAAGATCACCGCCCATGAGGCGATGGAGGCGGCGATGAGGATCAACAGCACGCATTTCACCACCAGGCTGGCGTGGATGGCGATCTCAAGGAAGGATTCTTCACCGTTCATTTATGCAAGCTCCGCCACGATCTCCCGCGGCAAGGTTCTGGGTTCGAAACTCTCCACATCGCACGGGCGACGGGCGCCCGCCACAGGGGATGCAGTGGCGGCAAGAGTGCCGCTACGCCGGCTCCCGGGCTGGGACATCGGGCGCCATTGTCGGTTCCCTGCCTGCTCACCACTTCAGTCCCGGCGCTCATCGAACAGGTCCGCCGAGTGCGTGCGTTTCGGCGGCTTGAGGCCGAAATGCTGGTAGGTGGTCCGGGTGGCCATGCGGCCGCGGGCGGTACGCATGAGGTATCCCTGCTGGATCAGGAACGGCTCCAGCACATCCTCGATGGTACCGCGTTCCTCGCCGATGGCGGCCGCCAGGCTGTCCACACCCACCGGTCCGCCGTCGAATTTCTCGATGACCGCCAGCAGCAGCTTGCGGTCCAGCATATCGAAGCCGTGTACATCCACATCCAGCATATCCATGGCCTGGTGGGCCACCTCGACGGTGATGCGACCTTGCGCCCTGACCTCCGCGAAATCGCGCACCCGCCGCAGCAGCCGGTTGGCCACCCGCGGTGTGCCGCGGGAGCGGGCGGCGATCTGCCGCGCCCCCTCGTGATCGATGCTCAGCGCCAGGATGCGCGCCGAGCGGATGACGATCTCGGTAAGTTCCTCATGGCTGTAGAACTCCAGCCGCTGCACGATACCGAAACGGTCCCGCAGCGGCGAAGTCAGCAGCCCGGCGCGGGTAGTGGCGCCCACCAGCGTGAATGCCGGCAAGTCCAGCTTGATGGAGCGCGCCGCCGGCCCCTCGCCGATCATGATATCGAGTTTGTAGTCTTCCAGCGCCGGGTATAGCACCTCCTCCACCACCGCACTCAGACGATGGATCTCGTCAACGAACAGCACGTCATGGGGTTCCAGGTTGGTGAGCAACGCCGCCAGATCCCCCGGACGTTCCAGCACCGGCCCCGAGGTCTGGCGCAGGTTAACGCCCAGCTCATGGGCGATGATGTGCGCGAGTGTGGTCTTGCCGAGGCCCGGTGGTCCGAAGATGAGTACATGATCCAGCGCCTCGCCGCGTTTCCTGGCCGCGCCGATGAAGATTTCCATCTGCTCGCGCACCGCTGGCTGGCCGATGTATTCCCGGAGCGTGCGCGGCCGTATGGCCCGGTCCAGAGCCACATCCTCGGCGGTGTTTCCCGCGGTCACGACGCGCTCGTCAGTCATGTTCATCACCTAGCCTGTGTACACCGCACTCTGCAGCGCGCGACGGATCAATTCCGCGCTGGAAAGTCCGGTATCCTTGATGGCAGCCAGCATGCGGCCGGCTTCCATGGGCTTGTAGCCCAGCGCCACCAGGGCACTCAAGGCTTCCTCCCGCGGGCTCATGCTGCCCGTGATAGCGCTGGCGGCACCACCCTGGGTCTCATCCAGCCGGTCACGCATCTCCACCACCAGGCGTTCAGCGGTCTTTTTGCCTATGCCCGGCAGGCGTGTGAGCGCGGCGCTGTCATTGGCGCGCACACAGCTCACGAAGCCGTCCACGCTGATGCCGGAGAGGATGGTGAGCGCCAGCCGCGGGCCGACGCCATTGACGCGGATCAGGGTGCGGAACAGGCGTCGCTCCACCTCGGTGGCGAAACCGAAGAGGATGTGCGCATCCTCACGCACCACCAGATGGGTATAAAGCGTGATCTCGGCGCCCGCCTCCGGCAGATCATAGAAGGTGGACATGGGCGCCTCCAGCTCGTAGCCCACGCCATGCACCTCCAGCAGCAGGTGCGGCGGCTGTTTGCGGTTGATGACGCCGCGCAGGAAGCCAATCACCGCTTCCCCTCCCCGGCAAGCCGCGCCTTCAAGCCGCGGCTGTGGGCATGGCAGATGGCCACCGCCAGCGCATCGGCGCTGTCGACCTGCAACTGGCCGCGCAATCCCAGCAGGATCTTGACCATATGCTGCACCTGCTCCTTGGCGGCGCTGCCCTTGCCGGTGAGCGCGAGCTTCACTTCCCGCGGCGCGTATTCAAACAGCGGCAGCTGGCTCGCCAGCGTACCGCAGAAGGCGGCGGCGCGCGCCTGGCCCAGCTTGAGAGCGCTGTCGGCATTCTTGTGCACGAAGGTTTTCTCCACCGCCAGTTCCTGGGGGGCAAATTCGCTGACCACGGCGCCGATGCCGAAAAAAATGTCCCGCAACCGTTCCGGAAAATCCTTGCCTCCGGTGCGGATGCAGCCGCTGGCCACATGCCGCCATGCCTGTCCATCCTCCTCCACCACGCCATAACCCGTGAACAACGAGCCCGGATCGATGCCCAGTATGCGAATCACGCCTGGCACTCAGTGACGCTCATGGGGCCTGCAGCACCTCATCCGGGAACGCGGCATTGGAATATACCGTCTGTACATCATCCAGGTTCTCCAGTGCCTCGAGCAGTGTCAGCACGGATCCCGCCTGCTCCCTGCTGAGAGCCACCGAGGTGGATGCGCGCATGATGACCTCGGCGGAGGCCGGCCGCAGGCCGGCTTTCTCCATCGCTGTCCTGACCGCATGGAACCCCGCCGGATCAGTCAGCACTTCGATACCGCCGTCCGTGTCAGTGACCACGTCCTCGGCGCCCGCTTCCAGCGCCGCCTCCATCACCCGGTCTTCGCCGGCAGTCGCCGGAAACACCAGCACGCCGCACTTGCTGAAAAGATAGCTCACCGAACCATCGGCGCCGAGATTGCCGCCATACTTCGTGAATGCATGCCGCACCTCACCCACGGTGCGGGTCCGGTTGTCGGACAGGCACTCGACGATGATGGCCACGCCGGCGGGGCCGTAGCCTTCATAACGCATTTCCTCATAGGTGACACCCGCGAGCCCGCCGGCGCCGCGCTTGATAGCGCGTTCGATGGTGTCCTTGGTCATATTGGCGGTAAGCGCCTTGTCCACCGCCAGCCGCAACCGCGGGTTGCTGTCCGGACTTGGATCGCCGTGCCGCGCCGCGGTGGTGATTTCACGGATAAGGCGCGTGAACAGTTTGCCGCGCTTGGCATCCTGGGCGTTCTTGCGATGCTGGATGTTGGCCCATTTGCTGTGGCCCGCCATGCGATCACCCGTCTCCGGAAATCCAGTTCACCGGACACCTCAGAAGGTCAGACTCAGCCCCACCAGGAAGGTGCTGTCCAGCGTAATGTCGCTGGTGCGGGTAAATGCAGCGGAGACGTGCCGATAGCCGATGTAGACCTGCGCATTACGCAGTATCTCGTAACCGGCGCGCACGCCGTACTGCAGGTAATGATCGGCATTGTTGAACGACACGATACTGGGCGCGTAATACAGCTCCCCGCCGATAAGGAAGCGGTTGTAACTGGGCCAGGTGTAGCTGAAGTTTCCGCCCAGGCCGAGCACCGCGCCATTGCCGCTGAACTGTTTGGGGCTGATGAACAGCAGCTTGCCGCCGACGGCAAAGATGAGCGGCGAGCCCACCGGGCTGGCGTTACCGACGAGTTGCAGGCCAACCCCGCCGATATCCGCCCGGTCGGTGTGATGCAGGTAGCCGAGGTCGCCCTGCAGCCCGGTGTTGGTCAGGCTGGCGGCATAGTCTATGTACGCCGCATTGCTGCCCAGGTTGATGTCCAGGTTGCCGGCGTGGACGGTGAAAGCCGCAGAGCCTAGTGCCAATATCAGGCCCAATCTACGTAACAGCATGATCCTGTCTCCTTGATAGCCAAAGGCCGCGTTCAAAGTGCGTATGATAACGGTAAACACCCGCAGCTGGCAGCCGTTCAGCGTTTTCTCCCATGCCCACGCACACCGTTCACCGCATATCATCCCCGCCAGTGACACCGGACCTCGTCCGGCTGGTGGATCCCGGCGGCTTGCCGCCGCCGCTGCGCGCCGAAGCCGACGGGGTAGCGGAAATACTGGCGAAATTGCAGCTTGATGCCGCCCTCACCTGGGCGGGAATGGCGGTACCGCTGGTGGCCGGCGGCGTACTGCCCCTTGACGGGCTGCCGGAGCGCATCGGTGAGGAGGCCAGCCGACTGGTGCGTGAGGTGCTGGCAGTGCCGCTGCTGGAAAGCGTGGGTGACAGCGGCGGCACGCCGCCCTCTCCGGCGCAGGCTGAGAACCTGCGCAAACTGCTGCTGGCCATCATCGGCGATGCACGGGTGCTGGTGGTGGTGCTGGCGCGGCGCCTGCATGCGCTGCGCGCCGCCCGGCAGGCGACCCCGCTGGAACAGCAACGGCTCGCCGCTGCGGTGCGCGAAATTTACGCCCCGCTCGCCAGCCGTCTCGGCATCTGGCAGCTCAAGTGGGAACTGGAAGACCTGGCTTTCCGCTATCTGGAACCCGGAAATTACCGCCAGGTGGCCGAGTGGCTGAACCAGCGGCGCACCGATCGCGAGACCTCCATCGCGGAGACCGTGCAGTTGCTCGCCGGCAAACTGCAGGCAGCGGGCATCGCCGCGGAGGTCAGCGGCCGACCGAAACACATCTACAGCATCTGGCGCAAGCTGCAGCGCAAACAGCTGGAATTCACGGCACTCTCCGACGTCCGCGCGGTGCGCGTGCTGGTGGATAATGTCGCCGACTGTTATGCGGCACTGGGCGTGGTACACGGTCTATGGCGGCACATACCCGGGGAATTCGACGACTACATCACCCGCCCCAAGGACAATTTCTACCGCTCACTGCATACGGCGGTCATCGCGCCTGACGGGCGGCCGCTGGAAATCCAGATACGCACCCACGAGATGCATCAGCACGCGGAGCTGGGTGTGGCCGCCCACTGGCGTTACAAGGAGGGCGGGCGCTTCGATGCCGGTTTGGAGGCGCGCCTCGGCTGGATGCGGCAGCTGCTGGCACCGGGCGGCAGTGATGCGGATTTCATTGACCGTTTCCGGGCCGCACTGGTGGACGAACGGGTGTACGTGCTCACCCCCAAGGGTGCGGTGCTGGATCTGCCGCGCGGCGCCACGGTACTGGACTTCGCTTATTACATCCACAGTGACATAGGCCACCGGTGCCGTGGCGCGCGCGTGGACGGCCGGTTGGTGCCGCTCACCCAGCGGCTGGAAAGCGGGCAACAGGTGGAAATCCTCACCAGCCGCGAAGCTGAGCCCAGTCGTGACTGGCTGAATCCGCTCGCCGGCTTCCTCGCCACCAACCGTGCCCGCGACAAGGTGCGCGCATTCTTCCGCGGCCAGGAGCGGGGCTTGAACACCCGCTATGGCCGTGAAACCCTGGAACGGGAACTGGAGCGGCTGGGACTGAGGGACTTCGGTCACGAACGGCTGCTGAGTCATTTTCACTTCGCCGCGCTGGATGATCTGTTCGCCGCCGTGGGCGCAGGTGATGTGACTGCCGCCCAAGTGGCTGGCGCAGTGCAGCACGAGCTGGCGCTTGAAACCCCCGCCATCACTGTCACTCCACCGCTTGCGGCAGCCAGGCAAGCGCGCAAGTCTGTCGTCCCGGCGGTTACGGTAGCCGGCGTGGATAACCTGCTCACCAGCCTGGCCCGCTGCTGTCATCCTCTGCCTGGCGAAGCCCTGTGCGGGTACGTGACCCGCGGCCACGGCATCACCGTGCACCGGATGGAATGCGCAAGCCTCAAGCGTCTCCTGGCACGCAACCCCGAGCGGGCCATGGCCGCGACCTGGCAGGGACGCGCACAAACCTATCCCGTGCGGCTGACCATCGAGGCCCAGGAACGTCGCGACCTGCTGAGCGACCTCACGGCGGTGATCGCCAATGAGAAAATCCGGGTGTTGGCACTGCAGACGCGCCTGGTGGAAAGCGGCAGCCTGGCGAGGCTGCACATGACCCTGGCCATCGCCGATCTTGCCCAGCTCTCGCGGCTGCTGGCGCGGCTGTCACGTGTGCCGGGTGTGCTGCGGGCGGTACGGGACCAAGGCAGCTAGCCGGGGTTTCCTTCCGCTCCCGTATGTACTAGATTCCCGCCCGTGCCATCAGCGAGGATCAGCTCATTAGCAGCGCAGCAGCACGCAGCCAGCCCCGTGAACCGCTGCCCGGCCGTCTGGGCCGGCTAGTCGGCTACTCGCTGCTGTCCCTCATCCCTCTGCTGGTGGCCGGGCTGATCATCTGGCATCAACGCCATACTCCCGCCCGCCCCGTCCCGCTGATTTCCACCGCGCAGCTCATTTACATCAAGCCCCCTTCGGCGGAGGCGCTGGAGAATATCTTCTCCAGCGAGGATTACTCCTGGCCGCCGCAGGATGTGGTGCCGCCCTACGCCATCGAGAGCCTGCCCTACGGCCTCGATACCCTCGACAAGGATCAGAAGAAGACGGTGTTCTTCCGCGCGCTGCTGCCCATCGTGCTGGCGGAGAATCTGCGCATCTGGAACCAGCGGGTGTTCCTGCTGCAGCAGTTCGGCCAGGGCGTCGTCGATCCCCAGTCGGACGCCGGCGAGGAAATCGCGGCCATCGCCGACCAGTACCGGGTAACGGGCGACCTCAACGATCCGCAGGTGCGCGAGACGCTGCTGAGCCGTGTGGATATCGTGCCGGTGGCGCTGGTGCTGGCGCAGGCGGCGCAGGAAAGCGGCTGGGGCACGTCGCGCTTCGCGCTGGAAGCCAACAACCTGTTCGGCATCTGGACCTGGGACGAGGACCAGGGCGCGGTACCCAGCAACCGCCCCGGCGACGCCACCCATCTGGTGCGCGTGTATCCGGATGTGCAGACTTCGGTGCGCGCCTACCTGCACAACATCAACATCGGTTTCGCCTACACGGACTTCCGCGAGATGCGCGCCGGGATGCGCACCACCGGCAAACCCCTGGACGCCTTGCAGCTGGCCGGGGCGCTGGATCGCTACTCCATCACCGGCAACATGTACATCAGCAACATCCGCGCCATGATCCGCGGCAACGAACTGGGCAAGCTCAAGAACCTGTCGCTGGCATCCTTCGGCGAATAATGGCCGTCACTGTGCAGGTGGCAGCAACCACATGTGGCTGTACCAGTAATAGCGTCCATCCACCAGCGCCGTGCAGTTATAACGGCTGCGTCCCGCCGTCATGGGTGCGTCAGCGCGGATGGCGAACTGCGTACGGGCGGTGTCCAGCCAGTTGATCTGCAGCGGCGGCCCATTCAGGTAACAATGCAAGGCGTCCGCCGGCACCGCGCCCGGTGTCAGCGTCACCGTGAGTTGCGGCGGATTGTTGTTCTTGACCAGCGGATCCCACGGCGATAATTTCTGGACGGGCAGCGGCAGACTCGCAGCCTTGAGCATGAAGCTGGCCAGATCGCCGTAATTTTCTTCGATGGGGAAACGCGGCAGCGCACGCGGATCCAGCGGTTCCCCGATGGCACCGGCCTGCTGGCCAAAGGCGACAAAACCGAGACCATTGACCAAATCAGCCAGGTCCCGGTCGTATTCACCATAAGGGTAGGCAAAGAGTTTCGGTGACGCATCGGCGTCCGATCCAAGTTCCGCCTGCAGTCGCGCCTGTGCCCCGAGGATTTCATGGTGCATGCGTTCCGCCCAGGCCATGTCGCTCTCGCCCGGCAGGCGGAAGGGCAGGTGCGGATGACTCAGTGTATGGTCGCCAAAGTTGGCGCCGTACCGGCCCATCTCGCGCAATTCGTCCCAGGTCATGAAATCGGGGTAATGCCGGTCCACCGCGTCGGTGCTGACGAATACGGTAAACGGCCAGCCGCGCGCCTTGAGACGCGGGTAGGCGTACTCATAAACGGTTTGATAGGCATCGTCGATGGTGATCGCCACCACATGATCGGGTATGGGTTTATTCCCCTTGAGGTAATCCACGATCTTCGGCAGCGGCCAGACCTGGTAATGATTCTTCGCCAACCACTCGAGTTGCGCATCGAACTGACTGAGACGGATATCGGTGGAGGGATAACGGCTGTCACCGAAACGGTGGTACATGAACACCACCGCGTGGCTTGGCAAGGCACACCAGGCGGCAGCCGGCCACAGCCGCGCGCAAATCAAGGTAAAGACGGATTTCCTCACGATAGGCCAAATCCTCCCACTGCTATCGCAAAAAGACAAGCAAAGCGCATCCCGGGGCACCGTGACTCTTTGACATAAGAACCCGGGTCATGCTTCCGGCTGCTGGCCTACGTGGTGGTATATTGAGCATTGCGCATGAATAACAGCGCTGCATGCTGAATACCAGATCGTCACCGTAACGTGAACCGGCACCTAC
The DNA here is from genome assembly GCA_028871235.1 of Gammaproteobacteria bacterium. Taxonomy (GTDB): domain Bacteria; phylum Pseudomonadota; class Gammaproteobacteria; order Natronospirales; family REEB76; genus REEB76. Next base: position 1,522 of record JAGWNO010000036.1, on the reverse strand, counting down.
CGAATAATGTAGCTGGCGCTTCCTGGCAAATCCATACGCTCGCGGAAAGCGCACGCCAACTTGTGGCAGTTGGCGAAACAGCGGCAGCTGAAAAACTATACCGCACAATCATAGAAGTCGCGCCTTATCACCACCAGGCACTGGATTTTCTTGCCATGCTGGCATGGCAGCGTGATGATCCTAAGCAGTGCATACAGCTGCTGCAAGGCGCGCTGCGTGTTGCCCCGGAGCGGGCGGATTTTCATCAGCGACTCGCCCTGGCTCATCAAGCCTGCAATGAATTTCCAGAGGCGCTTGCCGAGCTGGAGCGGGCTATCGAACTCGCGCCAGTGTCTCGTGAACCATACCTACACAAGGGTGCGATACTGGAAAAGCTAGGAAAGAATGAAACCGCAGTAGCTGCTTACTGGCAGGCATGGCGCCGATTTCCATTCCGCCGACAACCCGCCGCTGACGGCAGCGCCCCTCTGAAGCCAGACAGTCTTGCGGCCCATGCAGCGGAGACCATCCGTGATACGCAGATGCAGCTGATAGAGCATGCACTGCAGCCGGTCCGCGAGCGGCACGGGTTCGGCGCCCTGCGCCGCGTCCAGTTGGCGGCGGAAACCTATGTCGGCGATCATCTGCCCCAATATATGAACCGGACGCAGCGGCCGGCATTCATCTACCTTCCGGAATTGGCCCCGCATGCTTTTTTTGAGCGCGATGGATTTCCGTGGGTGCCGCAACTCGAGGCCGCCACAGACGTCATCCGGTCCGAACTGTCATCGGTGCTTGGCTCCGAAGACAACCTGACCCCCTACGTACAGGCCCAGAAGGGCGTAGATCCATACCAATGGCGCGAACTCGACGGGTCAAAACGCTGGAGCGCGTTCCACTTTTTCAAGGGTGGCGTCCGTAACGAAAGGAACTGCGGTCTTTGTCCCGCCACCGTGGAAGCCATACAAAGGCTGCCGCTTCCCCGCGCCGATGAACATGCTCCTGAAGCGCTGTTCTCGATCCTCAAACCAGGCACGCATATCCCGCCCCATCACGGCCTCGGCAACTACAAACTGGTGGTGCATCTGCCAATCATCATCCCACAAGATTGTTCCATCCGTGTCGGCGAGGAGACCCGCTGCTGGAAGCAAGGTGAATGCCTGATTTTCGATGATAGCTTCGAGCACGAGGCCTGGAATCGCAGTCAATCCCTCAGGGTTGTGCTCATCGTCGAAGTGTGGAACCCGCTGGTCTCTGCGGCGGAACGTGAAGGCCTGATTGCGCTCGTGAACGCTATTACGTCCTTTAACCGGAAATATCACCAGGCTTCCTGAAGCGGCGTGACTGGCGCTTGATATGTCTCCGCTGCCGTCAGGCAAAAAAATCAGACGCCAGCAGGCGCCTGCTGATTTCATATTAAAGTATCAAGCTTCAGTTCTTACTTGTTGAAGGCATGGATGGCATGTCTGTCCGCTGCCAGTGCGGCTTCGTGCATCGCTTCCGAGAGTGTCGGGTGAGCATGGATGGTGCGCTGGATGTCCTC
>JAGWNO010000035.1 GCA_028871235.1 Gammaproteobacteria bacterium | reverse complement strand
TCCTCGGGTTCCACATCGTGCAGTACGTCACCGACGTTCTTGATGTCGTTCTTGCCCTTGACCTCGGCCATGAAGCCAATACCGCTTTTTTCGGTGCGGTTGCGGATGATCTTCTCGAGTCCAGCAAAGGCGCCGCCACAGATGAACAGGATATTGGTGGTATCCACCTGCAGGAATTCCTGCTGCGGATGCTTGCGACCGCCCTGCGGCGGTACCGAGGCAATGGTCCCCTCGATGAGTTTCAACAGCGCCTGCTGCACGCCTTCACCGGATACATCGCGGGTGATGGAGGGATTGTCGGATTTGCGCGAAATCTTATCGATCTCATCGATGTAAACGATGCCAGTTTGGGCCTTTTCCACATCGTAATCACACTTCTGCAGCAGCTTCTGGATGATGTTCTCCACGTCCTCGCCCACGTAGCCCGCCTCCGTGAGCGTGGTGGCATCGGCGATAGTGAAGGGTACGTTTAGCAGCCTCGCCAGGGTCTCGGCCAGCAGTGTCTTGCCGGAGCCGGTCGGGCCAATAAGCAGGATATTGCTCTTAGCGAGCTCGATGTCGTCCTTGTTGCGGCTATTGCGTACCTCAAGTCGCTTGTAGTGGTTGTACACCGCTACCGACAAAATTTTCTTGGCGCGCTCCTGACCGATGACATACTGATCCAGCACCCCCTTGATCTCCTGCGGACGCGGCAGCTTATTGCGCGCGGTCTGCGCCTGCTCCTGCATCTCCTCACGGATGATATCGTTGCAGAGCTCGACGCACTCATCGCACACGTACACGGACGGACCGGCGATGAGCTTGCGTACCTCATGCTGGCTTTTGCCGCAGAAGGAACAATACAGCAGCTTACCGCCGTCCTCGCCTTTACTGCGTGTCTCGTCCACCATCTGCCTGCCACCTCGATATTCATCTCCGGAGCCCGTCGCCCCGTGGGAACACTATGGGGATTTTCCCCGGCCGCTTCAATAGCGCTGTCCTGCCCCTTTGGATGCCGGCACCGGGCTTCCGTTCCCCTAGGCCTTGGTTGTTATGCGCTTTTCCAGAATGGCATCGATCAGGCCGTACTTGATGGCCTCCTCCCCGCCCATGAAGCGATCCCGCTCCGTGTCCTGCTGAATCCGATCCAGGGACTGGCCGGTATGCTTGACCATGATTTCGTTCAGACGCTGCCGCAAGTGCAGGATTTCACGGGCATGGATATCGATATCCGTGGCCTGGCCCTGCACCCCCCCCAGGGGTTGATGGATCATCATGCGAGAGTGCGGCAGTGAGTAGCGCTTGCCCTTGGCGCCGCCCGTCAGCAGCAGGGCGCCCATGCTGGCAGCTTGGCCCACGCAGATGGTGGAGACGTCCGGCTTGATGAACTGCATGGTGTCATAGATAGACAGGCCGGCCGTCACCGAGCCTCCCGGGGAATTGATATACAGGCTCAGATCTTTGTCGGGGTTCTCTGACTCCAGAAACAGCAACTGCGCGACCACAAGATTGGCCACGTAGTCATCGATGGCGCCCACGATGAACACCACCCGCTCCTTGAGGAGGCGCGAGTAGATGTCGTATGAACGCTCGCCGCGAGCGGTCTGCTCCACCACGATAGGGACCAGATTCAACCCCTGTATCTCAGACGTTGCTTTCATGGATTCCCGGGCCTCGCTGCTTCGTTCCGGCGTGGTCGTTTTCATGCTCATGGAAATGCATCAGTTCCCTGAATGTCGTGGGTTTATCCGTGACCATGGCCTTGTCCAGCAGCCAGTCCACTGCCTGGTCCTCGAGCACCAGCGTCTCCAGCTGGCGCATGACCCCGGGATTGGTGCGCATGCTGCGCACAGCCTCCGCCGGATTACTGTAGTCATTGGCCATGTGTTCCAGCCGTGCCGTCACGCGTTGCTCGTCCACCTTAAACTGTTGCTGGCTGATGATCTCGCCGATAATCAGTCCCAGGCTGACACGACGTTTGGCCTGCTCCTCGAACAGCTCACGCGGCAATTCCACGCCCTTGTTGCTGTCCTTCACACCGATGCGTACCAGCGCATCCTGGCGCAAACGCTCGACCTCCTCATCCACCAGCGTTGCGGGAAGATCCACCGGATTCGCAGCCAGCAAGGCATCGAGCACCTGATCCTTCATGCGCCGGCGCACGTTATCAGCCATCTCACTGCGCATGTTCGCCGCCACCTCGGCACGCAATTTTTCGATGCCGCCTTCGGTGATACCAAAACTCTTGCAGAAGGTCTCATCCAGTTCCGGCAACCTCTGCTCATCCACACGATGGACTATGACCCTGAAGTGTGCGGACTTTCCGGCCACTTCTTTGACATGATAGTCATCGGGGAACAGCACCTCGAATTCGCGGTTTTCCCCTGCGCAAACACCGTCCAGACCCTTCTCAAAATCTTCCAGCATGCGGTTTTCACCCAGCACTACGAAAGTCTTCTCGCCCTTACTGCCCGGGAATGCGTCACCGTCGATGCTGCCTTCGAAATCCACCTGCACGCGGTCGCCCTTGCGGGCGCCGCGCGATATGCTTTCCCAGCTGGCGCGCTGCTGACGCAGGTTATCCACCATGGCATGGAGGTCGGCATCGGCCACTTCCGCTACCGGTCTCTGCACCTTGATGCCATCCAGGGCATGCAGCTTGACCTCGGGATATACCTCGAAAGTGGCGGTGAATTCCAAATCCTTGCCGGGTATATCGGTTACAGAATCGATGCGTGGACCGCCGGCCGGGTTGAGCTTCTGCTGCACGAAGGCTTCGTTACAACTGTCACGCAGCAAGTCACCCAGCACCTCCTGCCGGACCTGATCGCCGAAACGCTGCTTCACCACATCCAGCGGTATCTTGCCGGGGCGGAAACCGTTGATCTTCGCCCGCTTGCTGAACGATTTGAGCCGTTCCGTCACCGCGCGTTCCACGCGTTCGGCCGGCACCTGCACCCGCATACGACGCTCAAGACCGCGGGTCGTTTCCACTGAAACCTGCATTGACTGATTACCTCATACAATAATCCCGGCGCCTGCCGGCTGTAAAAATGCACACTGCGGACTTGATCGGCAAACTGGTGCGAAAGGAGAGACTCGAACTCTCAAGGGTTACCCCACTGGAACCTAAATCCAGCGCGTCTACCAGTTCCGCCACTTTCGCATCGAGTCACTCGACCACATGCTGTTTTATCAAGTATATCAAAGAGTTGAATGTCCAGTGCGCCTGTGACAAAAACACAGGCTGGCCCAGCGCGGGCCATTATACAAACTTGGGTAATCAGCGCCTTAAAAGACGGGGTACATGGATGGGCCGTGACAGACTCCAAACCCCGGTCCGCTAATTGGGGAATGATACCCCATTGAAGCGTAATTGACTGAATCCAGTATCAATTTTCCAGATGCCGCAAAAAAACCGGTGGGCCGGATTTAGTCCGGTCCACCGGTTAGCGCCGCTGAAAATCGCGCGGCGTAATCAGAGCATCATCGCCCCGGGCGCAATGAAGTAATAGAACAGCCCGACTATGATCAGCCAGCCGAGGATCACCAGCGCCCAGCCGAAGTTGTGACGAATCACTACCCCTTCGTTGCGCACGTAACTGGTGGTGGACACGCCCACACTGGCCGTCTGCGGTGCGATCGGCTTGCCCACCTCGGCACCCACGGAGTTCAGGCTCGGCAGCAACAGAATCGGGAAGTTGAGCAGCTTGCCGGCCATGAGCTGGATGGTGCCGAACATGGCGTTGGTGGAGGTGTTGCTACCCGAGAGCGCCACCCCAATCAGGCCCACCACCGGAGCTAGCAGGATGTACCACGGCCCGATGCGCGACAGGCTGTAGGCCAGCGACCCCGCCATGCCCGAGTAGTTGTACACGAACGCCAGACCGAAGATGAAGAAGCCCACCAGCAGCGCGCCCCACATCTGGTGGAAGGTGCGTTTGAAAACCTCGGTGTATTGTGCGGGTTTGAGACCCACCGCGAACGTAATCACGATCCAGGATATCAGAATCCAGGTGCCGCCGATGAACGGCGTGAACAGGAACGCCGAGCTCATGGTCTTGCCGGTCACCGCGGAGAGCGCATCCACGTGCACCGCGAACAGTTTAAATGCCGGCAGATGCGACCAGGGGCCGGTGCCGGCCACCACCACCGCGATCAGGATGATGAACGGTAGCCAGATCTTGAGCAGTTCGCCGCCCGTGACTTTTTGGTTGCCGTGCGCCGTCACCTGTGCTTCGCTGAGCGGGGTGCCGCCGTAGCCGAGCACGCTCGCCGGCCGCCAAATGCGCGTGAACAGCAGGATGACGATGAAGGCCACGATGGCGCCGGCCACGTCGGGAAGATAGGGGCCGACGAATACCGCCACCGGCAACTGCCCGGCAATGTAGCCGAGGGAGGCGACGATCGCCAGCGGCCAGCCGTCGCGCAGTCCGCGCTTGCCGGCCACGAGATAGATCAGTATCCATGGCGGCAGCAAGGCAAGCAGCGCCACCACTTTGCCGACCGAAGCGCTCAGGACGAGCAACGGCAGACCGGTGACCGCCGCGAGCGCGATGATGGGCGCGCCCAGGGCGCCGTAGGAGACCGGTGCGTTGTTGGCGATGGCGGCAACACGCAGTGCGTTAAGCTCCGGGATGCCGAGTGCGATCAAGATCGGCGCCACGAACGCCCAGGGGTAGCCGAAGCCCACCAGTCCTTCCAGCAGCGCGCCGAACGCCCAGGCAAATAGCAGCGTCTGCACGCGCACGTCGGCGGTGCCCACACTCACCAGCCAGACGCGGAAGCGCTCGAACAAACCGGTGATGACCAACGTGTTGAAGATCATCACACCCCAGAAGGTGATCCAGTCAATCGCCCAGGCCCCGGTCAGGGCGCCGTAGAGGTAGGAATGGATGCCTTCGGCGAAGGGCATGTGCCAGACCCAAAGCGCAATCACGAAGGTGACGATGGAGCCGATCACCGCCGCAACCCAGGCCGAGCGGCGCAGTACCGGCAGCAGCAGCAACAGGACGGCGAGCGGAATGACGGCGGCGACGAAGGTAAGCCAAAGTGGACCGGCGGGACTTAGGACTTGCGTGAACATGATACCCCCTCCATTATCAATTCAGGCTCCGGGCTTGTACTCCCCATCACAGAATCCGTCAAGACTCCCCCATGGGACGCGCCGGATACCACCGGTCCTAGGCATAAACTGCGGCCGTACGGCCTTTAGCAGGCTGTTGAAAAACAGCCTGCTGGGCCCCCAGGGATGGGTCGCATCGCCGCGCAAGCACGCCAGTGCTGAACGGCGGAGCGAGTCGCGGACATGCGCCGCGACGAAGTGGGTTGAGAATGGCCAGGGATGGCCTTTTTCAACATCCTGTTAGATAAAATGCTTGTAAGTTGGCAGGGTCAGGAACTCGGCAAACTCCTGGTCCAGAGCAAGCGCGCGCAGGATATCAGCGGCCTCTGCCGCCCGTTCCGAGACCCCCTGCTCGGCAGCAAAGCGCGTACGGAATGCCGTGAGTTCCTCGCCGAGCGTTCGCTCGATTAGAGTCGCATCCACACGCCGGCCGTCATCAAGCCGTGCCCCATGGGTACGCCATTGCCAGAGCTGGGCGCGGGAAATCTCCGCGGTGGCCGCATCTTCCATCAAATTATCGATCGGCACACAACCATTGCCGCCGAGCCAGGTCGAGAGGTAATGGAGCGCCACGCGCACATTGGTACGCAACCCACGCTCGGTAATCTGCCCCTTGGGCACCTCGAGCAGGTCGCGGGCGCTCAGAGTGAGACCCTCGCCGAGCTTGTCGAGCTGGTTGGGCCCCGGCATGAACCGGTCGAACACCTCGCGCGCCAGCGGCACCAGGCCGGGATGCGCCACCCAGGTGCCGTCATGGCCGTCGCCGGCTTCGCGCTCCTTGTCGGCGCGCACCTTGGCGAGTGCCTCCTCGTTGGCCTTGGTATCGTTCTTGATAGGAATCTGTGCCGCCATCCCTCCCATGGCGAACGCCCCGCGCCGGTGGCAGGTGGCAATCAACAACCGCGAATAGCTCCTCAGAAAATGCGTGGTCATGCTCACCTGGGCGCGGTCGGGCAGCACCGCCTTGGGATCGCGGCGGAATTTCTTGATGAAGCTGAAAATGTAATCCCAGCGCCCGCAATTGAGCCCGAGGATATGCTCGCGCAACGCGTAGAGAATCTCCTCCATCTCGAACGCCGCGGGCAGGGTTTCGATAAGCACCGTGGCGCGGATAGTGCCGCGTGCGAGGCCGAGCCGGTCCTCGCTATATACAAATACATCACGCCACCATTCGGCCTCGCGGTGGCTTTCCAGCTTGGGCAGATAGAAGTAGGGTCGCGAGCCGCGTGTCAGCAATTCACGGGAGTTGTGAAAGACATACAGCCCGAAATCAAACAACGCGCCAGCCACCGGCCGCTCGCCGGCGAGTGCGTGCTTCTCAACAAGGTGCAGCCCGCGCGGGCGCACCCTGAGCACCGCGGTTTTGGAATTCAGATGATAGTCTTTGCCCTCGGGACTGCGGAAGGCAATCGTGCGCCGCACCGTATCATGCAGGTTCGCCTGACCGGCGGCAACGTTCCTCCAGGTGGGCGCGAGTGAATCCTCGAAATCCGACATGAAAACCCGCGCCCCGGAATTAAGGGCGTTGATGATCATTTTGCGGTCCACGGGCCCGGTGATCTCGACCCGCCGGTCAGCCACCTCCTCCGGGATGGGCACGACCCGCCAGTGGTCCTTGCGCAGGGTGCGCGTCTCAGCGAGAAAATCCGGTTTTTCGCCGGCATCGAAGCGCAGCTGGCGTTCGGCGCGCGCCGTCAGCAGCGCCGCGCGCCGTGGCTCGAAGCGGGCGTCGAGCTCGGCGATGAAGGCAAGGGCTTCCGGAGTGAATATCCTGCGTTCGGCCGCCTCGAGGGCTCCGCTCAGGTGAACCGGATCCGGACCGCCTGCAGAACGGGTGGATGCTGTGGACACGGGTATACCCTCCTCGCATGCGCATGCAACGGAGCGGCCGGTGTCGTGACCATGCTCCTCTGCACAGTGGTATAAGTATAAGCCCATGGCATCGGCGACTTAACCCAAGGGCCCCAATACCGTGCATTCCGCCCCGCTCCCCGTACTCACGCTGCTGTTCGCCGTGGGAGCGCTGGCCGCGGTGCTCAACGTGTTTGCCGGCGGCGGCTCCATGCTCACCCTGCCGGCGCTCATCTTCGCCGGTCTTGACCCGACCATCGCCAACGGCACCAACCGTGTTTCCATCGCCCTGCAGAACCTCGCCGCTACCGGCGGTTTCGGTCGCCGGCACGGCGCAGGCCTCGGTGAAAGTTTCAAGCTCGCGCTGCTGACACTTCCGGGTGCGATCCTGGGGGCCTGGTTCGGTGCACGCATTAGTGACACGCTGTTCAGATACATTCTCATCGCGGTGCTGGTGGCGAGCACGGTGACACTGTTCCTGCCCATGAGCCGGTTCGGTACTGATACGCCCTCCCGGCAGCGGCGCTGGCTTATCTATCCCGCGATGCTGGCCACCGGCTTCTACGGAGGGTTTATCCAGGTAGGCGTGGGTTTCCTGTTCATGGCTGCACTGCGCGGTATACTCAAACTCGACCTGGTGCGGATAAACGTGCACAAAGTATTCATCGTGTTTGTATATACATTGCCGGCGCTTGCGGTGTTCATAGCCCTGGGCAAGGTGGCCTGGGGCGATGGCTTCGCACTCGGCCTGGGCGGCATGGCAGGTGCGCTGCTCGCCACCCGGCTGCAGTTGCGCGGCGGCGAGCGCTGGGTAAAAGTGGTGCTGGCGATCGCCGTACTGCTGATGTCGGCCAAATTGCTCTGGCCCGGTCTCCCCGGCGGCTGAGGACATGCGATGACCGCCAGCGGTACTGCCCTGCTCACCGAACTGCGCGCTGCGCTGCCCGCAGACGCACTGCTCACGCACCAGGAACAGCTGCGTCCCTACGAATGTGATGGACTCACCGCCTACCGCGCACTGCCGCTGGCGGTGGCGCTGCCGCATACGGTCGCGGAGGTTGCCGCCGTGCTGCGGCTGTGCCGCGCGCACGGCGCGCCGGTGGTGGCACGCGGCGCCGGTACCGGGCTTTCTGGCGGTGCGCTGCCCCACGTCGAGGGCGTGGTGCTGTCACTCGCACGTTTCAACCGCATCCTCCAAATCAATCCGCTGGCACGCACCGCGCGCATCGAACCCGGTGTGCGCAATCTGGCGATCAGCGAGGCGGCACGCCCCCACGGGCTGTATTACGCTCCCGATCCCTCATCCCAGATTGCCTGCACCATTGGCGGCAACGTGGCGGAGAACTCGGGTGGCGTGCACTGTCTGAAATACGGCCTCACGGTGCACAACGTGCTCGCCCTCGAAGCGCTCACCATCGAAGGCGAACGGCTGTCGCTCGGCAGCCTGGCGCTGGATGCCCCGGGTTATGATTTGCTCGCGCTCCTCACCGGCTCCGAGGGGCTGCTGGCAGTCGTGGTGGAGGTCACGGTGCGGCTCTTGCCGCTGCCACAGCGCGCGCGCGTAGTGCTCGCTGCATTTGATTCGCTCGCAAGCGCGGGCAACGCCGTGGGCGCGATCATTGCGGCCGGTGTGATCCCGGCCGGGCTGGAGATGATGGACCGGCTCGCTGTCGAGGCGGCGGAGGATTTCGTGCATGCCGGTTACCCGCGCGATGCCGAGGCCATTCTGCTGTGCGAGCTGGATGGCGACGAGCAGGAGGTCACAGCCGCGCTGGCGCGTGTTGAGGAGATTCTCAGGGGCGCGGGAGCGCGCGAACTGCGCGTGGCCCGTGATGAGGACGAACGGCAGCTTTTCTGGAAGGGACGCAAGGCGGCATTCCCCGCGGTCGGACGCCTCGCGCCGGATTATTACTGCATCGACGGTACTATCCCGCGCTCCAAACTCGCCGAGGTACTGACCCGCATCGCGGAATTATCCGGCGAACACGGCTTGCGGGTCGCCAACGTGTTCCATGCGGGCGACGGCAACCTGCATCCACTCATTCTGTACGACGCCAACCAGCCGGGTGAACTGCAGCGTGCCGAGGCCCTGGGCGCCGCCATCATGGAACTGTGCATAGCAGCCGGCGGCACCATCACCGGTGAGCATGGTGTCGGCGTCGAGAAGATCAACCAGATGTGCGTGCAGTTCAATACCGAAGAACTCGAACAGTTCCATGCCGTCAAGCGCGCCTTCGATCCCGCCGGACTGCTCAACCCCGGGAAGGCGGTGCCGACGCTGGCGCGCTGCGCCGAATATGGCCGCATGCACGTGCACCATGGCGAGATGCCTTTCCCCGAACTTGAGCGCTACTGAACGATGGATAAATCTGATCAGGGAGTGACTATCGCCGCGCAGGTGCGCGAGGCGGCGGCGGCGCGTACCCCGCTTGCTGTTATCGGCGGCGGCAGCAAGAGCTTCCTCGGCCGGCGCGTTACGGGCGCACCTCTCGCCGTGGGCGGGCATCGTGGCATCCTGCACTACGTTCCCGAGGAACTGGTGCTCACCGCACGCGCCGGTACGCCGCTCACGGAGATCGAGACGGCGCTTGACGCGCGCGGACAAATGCTGGCCTTCGAGCCGCCACACTTCGGTGCAGATGCCACGCTCGGCGGAACCATCGCAGCCAACCTCAGCGGCCCGCGCCGCGCGTCCGCGGGTGCGGCCCGCGACTTCGTACTCGGTTGCCGCCTCATCAACGGCAATGGAGACATCCTGCACTTCGGCGGCGAAGTCATGAAAAACGTCGCCGGCTACGATCTCTCGCGTCTCATGGCCGGCGCCTTCGGCACCCTGGGTGTGCTGCTCGAAATCTCCCTCAAGGTACTGCCGCGGCCCGAGGCGGAAACCACGCTGGTGTTCGAGCAGGACGAGCTGTCCGCCATCGAAACCATGAACCGCTGGGCGGGCCGGCCTCTGCCCCTGTCGGCCACGGCCTGGATGGATGGTCGGCTCTACGCACAGCTTTCGGGTCCGGCGCCGGCCCTTGCCGCGGCCACGGCCAAACTCGGCGGCGAAAGCCTATCCGGGGCGAAGGAGTTCTGGTACGGCCTGCGCGAACACACCGCAGCGTTTTTCAATGATCCACGCCCCCTGTGGCGCGTGGCATTGCCCGCCAGCGCCGCGCCCTTGGCCCTGGACGGACCCGAAGCAGTTACCTGGGGTGGAGCACAGCGCTGGGTTAAAACCGGAGCTCGCGCGGTCGATATCCGCACTTACACCACCGCCGCCGGAGGACATGCGACCCTGTTCCGGCCGGCCAAAGATGCATCCCCCGCTGAGGAACCTTTCCATCCGCTGACGCCCGCGCTGCGGAGCCTGCACCAGCGTCTCAAGGCCGCCTTTGATCCAGCCGGTATTCTCAACCCCGGACGTCTGTACGCGGGAATCTAGAGCACCGCCATGGAAACCCACCTCGCCGATTTCATCCGTGGCACGCCCGAGGGCAGTGAAGCGGAAGCGATTCTGCGCGCCTGCGTGCACTGCGGCTTCTGCACCGCCACATGTCCCACCTACCAGCTGCTCGGCGATGAGCTGGATGGTCCGCGGGGGCGTATCTACCTCATCAAGCAGGTGCTCGAGGGCGGCACGCCCACCGCCATCACCGCGCAGCATCTCGACCGCTGCCCCACCTGCCGCGCCTGCGAAACCACTTGTCCCTCCGGAGTGCGCTACGCACGGCTCGCCGATATCGGCCGCGCCGTGGTCGAACGGCAGGTGCGCCGGCCCTGGCGCGTACACCTGCGACGCGCCGGCATCCGTTGGCTGTTCAGTCACCCGTGGCGGCTGCGTCTGGCACTCACGCTTCTGCGTCCTTTGCGTCCGTTGCTGCCGGCACGGTTCGCAGAAAAGTTGCCGGTGCACCGGCGTATACCACCGCAACCAGCGGTGCGACACCTGCGGCGCGTGCTCACGCTGGCAGGCTGCGTGCAATCGGTCGCTACTCCTGCGACCAACGCCGCACTCACGCGCGTACTCGGCCGTCTCGATTGCGGCACTGAACCTGTAGCGGGTTGTTGCGGCGCGCTTGCCTGGCACACTGGTGCGCAGTTCGAGGGGCGCGCACGCATGCGCACACTCATTGAGCGCGTCGAAGGCGCGCTGACAGCGGGCACCGAAGGATTCGTAGTCACGGCTTCGGGCTGCGCCGCCATGATCAGCGGGTATCCGGACATCTTCCGCAACGAGCCGACCTGGGCAGAGCGCGCGCAGCATGTCGCCGCGGCACTGCGGGATCCCTCGGATATCATCGGACCGGCAACTGAACACTGGACCGGGATCGGCGCAGGGAGACGGATTGCCTTTCACGCGCCTTGCACACTGCAGCACGCCCTGCACCGCGCCGGCGCGGTGGAGGCGATCCTGACGCGGGCCGGTTACCTGCTTATGCCGGTGCCCGACGCGCATCTGTGCTGCGGTTCGGCCGGGAGTTATTCGCTCACCGAACCGGAGATTGCCGAGGCGCTGCGGGCCCGCAAACTGGCTGCACTCGCAAGCGGTGCACCCACGCTGATCGCCACCGCCAATGTCGGCTGCGAGTTGCATCTCGCCGCACGCGCCAGCGTACCGGTGCGCCACTGGCTCGAACTGCTCGAACCGTGGCCGGCGCCGGAATGAGTTTCCGCATCCACGTACCCGGCTCTCACCCACGAGCAAGGCTGAAATGAAGGCGGCTTACGAAGCGTGCCTGTAAGCCGCTGTATTTCAATGGTGACTGGTGGGCCGTGCAGGATTCGAACCTGCGACCTACTGATTAAGAGTCAGCAGCTCTACCAACTGAGCTAACGGCCCAGAAAAACTGTGGCAAATATATTATGGGGTGGACGATGGGACTCGAACCCACGACAACCGGAATCACAATCCGGGGCTCTACCAACTGAGCTACGCCCACCATAGCAACCCGACCGGGTCCTGTAGTCCTGCCTGCCGGCCTCACCATAATTGGTGCGCCTGGCAGGTCTCGAACCTGCAACCGCCGGCTTAGAAGGCCGGTGCTCTATCCGGTTGAGCTACAGGCGCTCTGTTACCGTACGAGTCCTGCCGGCCACCGGCGCCGGTGGGAACCAAATTGGTCGGGGCAGAGGGATTTGAACCCCCGACCCCCTGCTCCCAAAGCAGGTGCGCTACCAGACTGCGCTATGCCCCGCCGCACAACTCACCGTCCAACGCTGCCTGCTTTGGTCGCAGGTTGTTGCTAGGCTCGGCTCCGTGCCTCGCCAAGCAACCCGGCCGGCTACTTCCTGTAGCCGGCGCTCGCCCTTAAAGGGCTCGCCCCAAAGCAGGTGCGCTACCAGACTGCGCTATGCCCCGCGCCACGCGGCCTGCGGGGCTCCCCGACGCGGTCCGCGTAAGGGCCGGAATGATACGGTGAGCCTGCAGCCCAGTCAATTTATGCGGGCGCGGCTGGAGCGCCAGACAGACGCATGCGACAATGCTCCGCACCGGCCGATAACGACCCACCATGCCAGCCCAGATCATCGACGGCAAAGCCCTGGCCAGCGAAATCCGCGACAGCATCAAAACCCGTGTCGCCCTGCGCCTCAAGAGCAATCAACGGGTACCCGGACTGGCGGTAATTCTGGTGGGCAGCAATCCCGCCTCGAAGATTTATGTACGCAACAAGCGCAAGGCCTGCAAGCAGGTGGGTTTTGCTTCGCGCGCCTTCGACCTGCCGGTGGATACTGCGGAAGCGAGGCTGTTGAAACTCATCGATGAGCTCAATACGGATACCGCCGTCGACGGCATCCTGGTGCAATTACCGCTGCCGGCACACATCAACAGCGAAACGGTCATCGAACGCATCCGGCCGGATAAGGACGTTGATGGTTTCCATCCCTACAACGTCGGCCGCCTGGCCCAGCGCATCCCGTTGCTGCGTCCTTGCACACCCTACGGCATCATCAAGCTGCTGGAGAAGCATGGTGAGACCTTCATGGGCCGGCATGCGGTGGTGGTGGGCGCTTCCAACATCGTCGGTCGCCCCATGGCCATGGAACTGCTGCTCATGGGCGCCACGGTGACGGTGTGTCATCGTTTCACCGCCCATCTGGAACAGCATGTGCGCGATGCGGACATCCTGGTGGTAGCTGTGGGCAAACCGCGGCTCATCCCTGGCAAATGGATAAAATCCGGCGCCACGGTGGTGGACGTGGGTATGAATCGCCTGCCGGACGATACACTGGTGGGGGATGTGGATTTTGAAACAGCGCGGAAGCACGCCGCCCTGATTACGCCGGTGCCCGGCGGCGTCGGGCCCATGACGGTGGCCATGCTGCTCAGCAATACCCTCACCGCGGCGGAACAGCACGACCGGAAGCAGTAAACCCGTGAAGAGCGACGCCCGGTTAATGTAATCTCAACGCTGTTGCGGCAAGGTAAGTTTTGCAATAAACCGGCGGACCTGACCCGCTGCATCTTTATAACCACTATTGCCGCCGCCAGGTAGTTCCAGCAATCCCGTCCTCCAGTACGATACCGGCTGAGATCAGTTGATCCCGGATGTGGTCTGCTGCCGCCCAGTTCCGGTTTCTGCGGGCGGCATTGCGCGCCGCGATCAGTTCCTCGACCTTGGCAGCGGGCAGCTCCGCTGACTGCCCGGTTCCCGCCTGCAGGTAATCTTCCGGGTCCGATTGCAGGATACCGAGGACGCCACCGAGCTCAGTCAATACTGCGGCGAGGTCGCCAGCCTGGGCCGCACCGGACTCCCGCTGCCGATTGATCTCCCTGGCGAGATCGAACAGCACGCTGATGGCGACCGGCGTGTTGAAATCGTCATCCATGGCTGCAGTGAAGCGTTCACGAAATTCGTCCTGTTTCGGTGGTCTGCCGGGCGCGATGCCACGCATTGCCGTATACAATCGCGCCAGCCCCGTGACGGCCGCGTCCAGCGACTGGTCGGAATAGTTCAGGGGGCTGCGATAGTGGCTGTTGAGGATGAAATAGCGCACCACTTCCGGCGAGTATCTCTTCAGCACCTGGCGCACAGTGAAGAAATTCCCGAGGGACTTGGACATCTTCTCTTCGTCAACATTGACGAAACCGTTGTGCATCCACACGTTCACGAAGTGCCCGCCAGTGGCCGCTTCAGATTGCGCGATTTCGTTCTCGTGGTGGGGGAATTGCAGATCCATGCCACCGCCGTGGATATCGAAATGGCTGCCGAGGGCCGCAGTCGACATGGCGGAGCATTCGATGTGCCAGCCGGGCCGGCCCGGCCCCCAGGGCGACGGCCAGTTCGGTTCACCGGGCTTGGCGGTTTTCCACAGCACAAAATCCAGCGGATCGCGCTTGGCTTC
>JAGWNO010000034.1 GCA_028871235.1 Gammaproteobacteria bacterium | reverse complement strand
GGCTGGACCCGCGCCATTACAATGGCGCGAGCCTGCTGGGTTTGCGCGCGGTAGTGGTGAAAAGCCACGGCAGTACCGACAGCGTGGGCTTCGCGAGCGCCATCCGCGTGGCGATACTCGAAATCCAGAACCAGGTCCCGCAGCGCATCGGCCGGCTGCTGGAAGTGCAGTTGCCCAACACCGGCACAGGTGCCGCATGAAGAACATTTATTCCAGGATTGCCGGTACCGGCAGCGCACTGCCGGAAAAGGTGCTCACCAACCAGGACCTGGAGAAGATGGTGGATACCACCGACGAGTGGATCCGCACGCGCACCGGTATCGAGCGCCGGCATATCGCGGCCGAGCACGAAACCAATCTGGATTTCTGCGAGCAGGCGGCGCGCAATGCCATGCAGGCGGCGGGCGTCGGGCCCGATGACATTGACCTGGTGATTGTCGGAACCACCACGCCCGATCAGGTGTTTCCCAACATGGGCTGCCTGCTGCAGCAACGCATGGGCATGCATGGCTGCCCGGCCTTCAGCCTGGAAGCCGCGTGTGCCGGGTTCATTTACGCGTTGGACATCGGCGACAAGTACATCCGCGCGGGCAGCGCGCGCTGCGCGCTGATCGTGGGCGGCGAGACTCTGTCGCGCATGACGGACTACACCGACCGCGGTACCTGCGTGCTGTTCGGCGACGGCGCCGGTGCGGTGGTGCTGCAACCCGCGGACCAACCGGGCATCATCTCCACGCATCTGCATGCCGATGGCAAGTACGCAGATCTGCTGTACTTCCCCTCGGGCGTATCCAAAAAACCGGAGGATTTCCTTGCGGGCCGCGATTTCATCCGCATGAAGGGTAACGAGGTTTTCAAGATTGCGGTGCACAAACTGGGCGACATCGTGGTGGAAGCGCTGAAAACCAACAACATGCCGCCGGAGCAACTCGACTGGCTGGTGCCGCATCAGGCCAATCTACGCATCATCGAGGCCACCGCCCGCAAGCTCAAAATGCCCATGGAGCGCGTGATCCTCACCATCCAGGAGCACGGCAACACCTCCACCGCCTCGGTACCGATGGCGCTGGACGTGGCGGTGCGCGACGGTCGCATCCAGCGCGGCCAGACCATCCTGCTGGAGGCGTTCGGCGGCGGGTTTACCTGGGGGGCGGCGCTGATCCGTTATTAAAGAGTATGGTCACGCTCACTCGATTCACTAGAGCGCGGTGTTAATCGGTTTTAAAGGTTGGAATACGCGGCGTACGCAACACATCTGCTCAGCGCTTGCCAAAACTCAAGATCATGTTGGCTAACCTCGAATTTTTTAAGAGGTTCATTTGGATCACTGCCTTCTCGTGCCCAGTAGATAATGGCCTCAAAATCGGGGCGATATGTCCAATTTGCGTGAGCGACTGCATTTCGAAATGCTCGGACGGGGTTATTGCTTAAAAAGCGAGCGCACTTCTTTATAGCAGAATCGCTTGGACATACCTTCGCAAGAATACGAAAACATGCTTCTGGCAGATAGACAAAGCAGATGTAGTTCTGAGTTAGAACTTGTGCACGTTTGATAAACGGATTATTACCAACTTTTTGCGCATGCTCCATCCATCCCTGAAAAGCCTTAAGCTCATTAAGGCGGTCTTGCGTCGGCACGGGAGACGCTGCTTGTATTTCTGCCTTTTGTTCTGGGGCGAGGAATCTAATGTCAGCAGCCACCACAGTGGCGGGCTTTCCTGCTATTTCAGTTGTGAGATCTACCTTGCTCGTCAGTTGGCTGGAAAAACCCTTCATTTGACTATCGAGATGTTGCCAGTTCATGTTGGTAAGTGACTAGACTACTCCAGCGATATTCCAATAACGGCGAGCGTTCTATTATCTCATTCCGGATCCCTTGGCTTTTCCTCTCATATTAAGCTCAACAAAACGACCGAGCAGAGTATAGGTTGTTCTTGGCAACCCCGTGGATAACGCCGAGCACTGGACCGAGCAAGGTCAAGCCCGAAGGGGCGCGGACAGGAAGTCCGCGCTCCCGCCGTCAGGCCAGGGACGGCCTGTCGGCGGGACTCCGCAGCAAGGGAAGCGCGCAGGAGACCGCGTAGCGGCGGCATCCCCGGGGCGAGTTCCTTTGGATACTTTCCTGGTTCGCACAAGGAAAGTATCACGCCCGCCGGCGCGGGAACCGGCATCAATCACGCGGCCGAAGGCCGCACAAAATGCTTTTCAAGCGCTGCCGCTCGTTGAAACGCATGAGTATGGGCACCCTTACCCCAAGCCTCTCCCGGAGAGATAGGGAGAAATTATTTCTCGGGTTGATAGCCCTGTGGTTTCTCGGAGCCGCCGCCGAACAGGAATTTCTCCATCTCCGCTTCCAGGAACTTGCGCGCCTTGGGGTCGATGGCGGACAGGCGGTATTCGTTGATGAGCGTGGTCTGATGCTGCAGCCACTGCTGCCAGGCCGGGCGCGAGACCTGCGCGAAGATGCGTTGACCGAGCTCGCCCGGCCAGGGCGGACGCTCCAGACCCTCCAGCTCCTCACCCAGCAAGACGCATTTGACCGTGCGCGCCATCTACTCCGCCTCCCAATGATGTCTGCAGTACCTTGAGCAATTCGGTCACCGGCGCCGCCAATCCCAGCCGCCGTGGTGCACGCAGGTCGTACCAGATGCGGTCGTCATTATCGCTGACGCCGGGCGCGGCCGAAACCTCCGCCTGCAGCGGCTCGATGTCCAGATGGAAATGGCTGAAGCTATGCCGCAACACCGGCCAGTGGCAGGCAGCGAGCGGCTGCACCTGCAGATGCTGCCGGCACCAGGCGTGCAGCTCCCGGTCCGGCGGCAACTCGGGAAATCCCCACAAGCCGCCCCAGATGCCGGTAGGCGGGCGCCGCTGCAGCAGCACTTTGCCTTCACAGGTGAGCAGCAGCATGCGGGTGCGGCGCACCGGCAAGAGCTTGCGCGGCCGCGGCTCGGGGAAATCGGCTTCGCGCCCCAGGGCATGGGCGCGGCAGTCGCGCGCCACCGGGCACTCATGGCAGCGTGGCCGGCGGCGGGTGCACAGGGTCGCCCCCAGATCCATGATGGCCTGGGTGTAGTCCGCCACGTTTTTATGCGGCGTGTGCCGCTCCGCCAGTTCCCACAAGCGCTGCTCCACCGCCCTGTGGCCCGGCCAGCCCGCCAGCGCGTGGAAGCGGGTGAGTACGCGTTTCACATTGCCATCGAGGATGGGGTGACGCTGCCCGGCGGCCAGCACCAGGATGGCGCCGGCCGTGGATCGGCCGATGCCGGGCAGTTGCGCGAGCTGCTGGAAGTCCGCGGGGAATATGCCGCCATGCTGCTCGCAGATGTGCTGCGCGGCGCGATGCAGATGCCGGGCGCGGGCGTAGTAGCCCAGCCCCGACCACAGATGCAGCACCTCGTCCAGCGGCGCTGCGGCCAGCGCGTTCACGTCGGGAAAGCGCGCCAGGAAACGCCGGTAATAGGGGATGACGGTGGCCACCTGGGTCTGCTGCAACATGATTTCCGACAGCCATACGCGATAGGCTGTGCGCCGCTGCTGCCAGGGCAGAGCATGACGGCCATGGCGGCGCTGCCACGCCAGCAGCCGGCTGGCGAAGCGGTCATTACCCGGCATGGCGGGCGGGCGGATCAGGTGCTTTCTCGGCCGGTAACGGCGGCAGATGGGCACGCTCGCGGGCGAGTTTCTCCACGCCCGCCGCCGTATATCTGCCCTGAGCGCGCAGGCCGCTCTCCACCAAGGCCGGGCCGATGAGCGGCGGCACCCAGAACGCCGGCACCAGGGTCATCTGCCAATACATGCGCGTGCCATCACCTTCCCGGTCGAGATGCCAGGAGGTGCTGCTCATCTTCACGTTGCTCTGCGCCGGGATCGCCTCGGCGATGATGTCCTGTGAGGTGAGCTGCATCACCGTCTGTGTCTGGCGGATGCTGCGGCAGAAAAACACCACGCAGGCGCGGCTTTCGATGAACACCAGCGCAGTATGCGCATCGAGCTGCTTCAACAGGCGGCTCTGACGGATGGCGCCGCTGATGCGCGTCAGGTGATTGTAGTCGGTGAGCACCTGGTACACCTGCGGCAGCGGCGCCGCCAGATGCACATCGGCGCTCACGTGATAACGGTCGCCGTCATGGGAGACGCTGATGGAATAGAACGTGGCGGCACGGCTGCCGCCCGCCGCGCACAGCCACAACAGCCCGCTTAGCAGCAGCCGGCGCGTCACTGACTTTACCTATCCGCCCCCGCCGGCGGCGTCATGCAGAAGATCCTTGAGCTTGTTCCTGGCCTTGTCCCTGAGCCCGGCCTTCTTCTTGTCGATCGCCTTGTGGAGTGTCTCCTGCAGCATGCCGCCCAGGTCCGGGCGCACGTTCAGTTTGGAGAGCGTGCCGGTGATGCGCAGCGGGATGCTGGCGCCGGCGAGTCGGCTCAAGTCCTGCTGCGCGCCGAGCTTGGGCGTGCCGGTGACCCTGGCTTGCAGGCTGTAATCCACCGTCAACTCCGCCAGGTCCAGCTTGCCCTCGCCACTCAGCTTCAGGAACGGCAGAACGGCGCTGAAATCGCGGTTGCTGACCACCCCGCCGCTGACCGCGGCGCTGCCATGCATTTCGGCAAACGGGGTGCGCTCCGGCGCCGGTGGCGGCGGTGGCATGTGCTTGAGCAGCGCATAGCCGCGGGCGATGGCATCCCAGATGTTGATGCCTTCGATGGCGCCGTTGCTGAAGGCGAAGTTCATGCGGCCGGAAAGCGTGTGGCGTATCTCGCCCATCGTCTGCCCCAGGGCGCGCAGCGCCGCATGCATGTCCACGCTGCCGCTCAGGCGGTTCATCTTGAACAGATCCTGCACCAGGCCCGCGGCTTGCACGTTCTTGAGGTCCAGGTCTCCGGCGACGATGGGCGTGTCATTGCTGGCATCGATCTGGAGATCGCCGCCGAGACTGCCGCCGTAGAGTTGCGCGCTCAGGGGATCCACGCGCAGCAGGCCTTTATGGGCGGTGACCGACACATCCACGTCGCTGCTCCTGGCATTCAGCAGTGTGAACTGGCCGATGCGCAGGCGGCCGTCCAGGTCGAGACGTCGCAGCGTGCGCACCGGCAGGCTGATTTTGTTGATGTCGGTCTGCTCGCGCGGCTTGCCGTTGGGACTGGCTTTTTGCGACGGCAGGTAGCGATCGGCATCGAGCTGGTCGAGATTCAGGTCGAAGCTCAGGGCCCGTGACTTGAAATCCTTGAGCGCCAGTTTGCCGGTGATGGTAGTGTCATCCAGCTTGATATCAAGCATCGGCAAGGCGACCGATTCCGGCGCGATGCTGAAGTCGAAGTTCGCCGCGGCCCGGGTCAGTGCATTGGCGTCGCGGGTGTCGGCGAGGCTGCCATGGCCGAGCGCCTGCAGCAGCGCGCGCGGCGCGAACGGTTCCAGTTTGAGACTGCCGGTGATGACCGGGGTCTTGAGGATGTCCTTGCCCTCCGCGTTCATCTGCGCCTTGAGACCGTAGACACCGGCCGATAGTCCATTCAGCGCCAGCGTGCCGGCCTCCAGATTGACCGCGGTGTGCTGCCACAGCAGCTCCGCGCTCAACCGCCCGCCGGGCACGGCATCGCCGTTGGCGCTGACATCCAGTCTGGCGTTGTCGGTGGTGTATATCCTGTGGACCAGGTCCGCGATCACGGTGCTCTTGAAGTCCACGTGGCCGTTAAGCTGCGGATTGGTGCCGGTGAAATCAAAGCTGGTGGACAGGCGCACCGGCTTGCCGGGCATGAACTCGCCCAGATCCACGCTGAAGTTGCTGACGGTGTACTGCTGGTGTTGCTGTGCATCGTTCCAGCGCAGACCGCTGTCGCTGATGACGAGCCCCTGCACACGCAGGTTGGCGAGTCCGCCGGCGGGAGCCGTGCCGGCCTGGTTCGCGGGCCGGCCGGCCCGCAGATGCTCCAGGATGCCCCCCCAGTTGTCGCGGCCGCCGGCGTCGCGTTCCAGGTCCAGGTGCAGGCCATCGAGTTTGACGGCGCCCACCTCGAGCTTGCCGCGCAACAACGGCCAGAAGCGCACATGCACGTCGGTCTCGTTACTGCTGGCGAAAGGCATGCTGCCGAATCCGGTGGCGTTGGCGAGCTGCATCGGACCGATCTGCACCCCCAGCCACGGGAATATGGACAGGCGGATATCACCCGGGATGCTGAGCTCGCGTCCGGTCTTGTGCTTCACCAGCTGCACGATGCGCGGCTTGAAGTCGTTGGGATTGATGATGAACGGCAATACGATGGCGGTGGTGAGGAGCAGTGCGCCGATGACTGCGACCACGATGATGGTGATCTTGAGCGACCGGTGCCGCGCTCCGGAACCGGTGTCGAGTTTGCTCGACACGGGCGGCGGGGTCGGTCTGGGGGGCTTGATCGGCATGGGGCACCTCATCCGTGGGGACGGTGGACGGGCGCGCTCGCGGGAGTGACGCTCCGCCGGTCCACCAGTGTAACGGCCGCGGGCGGGCGGCCGCCAGCATCAGGGGCGTCACCCGGCTTGTCACCCGGGGCTTGGAGCGGACCACGGTTCGGGCCACCGGTCGCAAGCGCGGGGGTGTCAGCAGGTGCCGTGCGGATGGGATTTGCGCGGCGGGATCCACCGCGGGGATATGCCGCTCAGCATCCGGCTGCGGTCACAGCGGATACGGATCCGGGCGCTACGTCGCCAGCCGCTGGCCGGCTCGCGTCCATTGCACCGGGCCGCGGCCTGTACACCGATGCTCAGGGCGAGGCGGGATCCGGGCATTCACTGCGCAGACCCGGCGCATGCGGCGGTGAATTATCGCCTGCGGTATGTGGACTCACCGGCTGGCGCTGGTCCGCGGCCAGCATGGCGCGCAAGTCGGCGAACGGCACCGGCTTGCTGAACAGGTACCCCTGCATCTGGTCACAGCTGCGCAACCGCAGGAAATCCAGCTGCGCGGCGGTCTCCACGCCCTCGGCCACCACCTGCATTCCGAGGTTATGGGACATCATAATGATGGCGCCGACGATGGCGCCGTCGGCGCGGTTCTCGCATACTTCATCCACGAATTTCTTGTCTATCTTGAGCACGTTCAGCGGCAGATGCTTGAGGTAGCTCAGACTGGAATAACCGGTACCGAAATCGTCCACCGAGAGGCGCACGCCGAGCTCATGCAGGGCATCGAACGCCATGCGCGTCTCACGGGTGTCGCGCATCACCAGGGTCTCGGTCAGTTCCAGCGTCAGCGTCGCGGGCAGCAGCCGGTAGCGCTGCAGCACACCGCGTATAACATTCACCAGTTGCGTATCATGCAGCTGGCGCGACGACAGGTTCACGGCTACATGCGGCAGCGGCAGACCCGCCTGTTGGAGATCCGCCATCCTGGCCGCCACTTCCTCCAGCACCCACTTGCCCACCGGGTTGATGAGCCCGGTCTCCTCCAGCACCGGAATGAAGTCCAGCGGCGAAATCACTCCGCGCGTGGGATGCTGCCAACGCAGCAGCGCCTCGGCGCCCGCGATGCGTCCGTGCTGCAGCTCCACCTGCGGCTGGTAGTGGACCATGAATTCGCCGCGCTCCAGGGCGCGCTGCAATTCCGCGGCCAGAACCAGACTGGTGGCCTCCAGCGCATTCGACCTGTCGGCATACACCACCGCCCGGTTGCCGCCTTCGGCGCGCGCCTGATGCAAAGCCATGTCGGCCTGGCGCAGAAACGCCGCCGGGCAGTCGCTGTCGCCCCGGGCAAGCGCGATACCGATGTTGGCGCTCACCGCGATCTCCTCCGCGGCGATCATATGGGGAGCGTTAATGAGTTTCAGGGCGGTGCGCACGAATTGCCACACGACTTTTTCGTCCGCCACATCCTCCAGCAGCAGCGCCAGCTCATTGCCACCCGGCCGGGCCAGCAGGTTGTTGCCGCCCACAAGCTCACGCAGACGCGCAGCCATGGTGAGCAGCAGCCGATCGCCGGCCTCATGCCCGTAGGTGTCGTTCACCCGATTCATGCTGCGGATGTTGATAAGCAGCAGCGCCAGACCGCGGTGTTCGCGACGTGCGCGCTCCAGCCCGGCCCGCAGTTTCGCCATCAGCAGCTCGCGGGTGGGCAGGCCGGTCAGCATGTCATGGGATTGGATGTGCAAGAGCGAATCCAGGGTGCGCTGTTTTTCCAGGGCGACGGCGGTGAGATTGGTCAGCCGCTGGGCCAAAACCATATCTTCGGGTGCCGGCTCACCCGCTTGCTCGCCGCAGACCGTGAACGCGCCCAATGCGATACCGTCCGCAGTCAAAACCGGCAGACTGAAGGCACTGCGCACATGCTTGGCGAGCATATCGTCCCGCCAGGGTCCGAGTTCGGCAGCCGCGGCGACATCTGCGCATATCCGCGGTTCACGGTAATACACCGCGCGGGCGCTCAGACTGCTGTCGGGCGCAACCGGCAGCATATGCAGGGCATCGCGAAAGGCAGTCAGCGCACCGCCGGCGGCCACCGGCACCAGCAGCGCCGCGTCATCCATCAGCCGGTACATCACCACCTGGGCATGGCGCAGGGCATGGCGGCTGTAGAGTACCGCCACCGACTGCAGGGCATTTTCAAGCGAACCGCCCGCCGCCAGGCGCTCCAGCAGCGCGCGCTCGTCGGCAAGCAATTGCTCCTGGCGCTTGCGCGCGCTCACATCCTGAATGATCATCAGGAAGATCGGCGATTCATCCCGGCCCAGATGCACCACCGAGGCGGACACTTCCGCCCACAGGATGCGGCCGTCCTTGCGCACATAGCGCTTCTCGAATTTGCCGCTGGATTGCGCGCCGCTCACCAGCCGCGTACGCATGCCACTGCTGGAATCGAGATCCTCGGGGTGGGTGACGTCGCCATAGTTGCGCGCCAACAGTTCCTTATCACTGTATCCGAGCATTTCGCAGAAGCGCGGATTGACGCGCTGATAGCGGCCTGCGGCGTCTATCCAGGCGACGCCCACCGCCTGCTGTTCCAGCAGTGCCCGGGTGTAGGGTTCATCGCTTGGCATGGGTGAGCTTACCTGGGATGCATCAAAGGGGGCATTCATGGGGCGGCCTTTCCTTGGCAAACAGGGAATGAAGCAGCGGCAACAGCTCGGTGATGGCGGCGGCTTTCGCCACATAACCGTCCGCGCCCGACTGCCGGGCACGTTGCCGGTATTCCGGCTCGTCATACAGGGACAGGATCACCACCCGAGGCGGCGCCGGCAGGGCCTTGAGCCGCTTGGTCACCTCGAAGCCGTTCATATCCGGCATGGCCAGGTCCAGCACCACCACATCGGGTGCCTGCTCGCTCGCGAGCCGCAGACATTCCGTGCCGTTGGCGACCTGCCCCACCATCTCGATCCACTCTGCGCCGGCCAGCAAGGTGGCGGTGCTGGCAAGGAACAGCGGATTGTCGTCCGTGAGCAGCAGACGGAGTGCGGCGCTAGCGGAAACGGGAGGGTTAAGGGGCATGACGGCAGGTCACCCGGTTGGAACTGGCAGACAGCATGCCTGCGCGCCGGGCCGGCGGCCATCGGGCAGCGGCGCAATCGGGACTCAGGGATTCCCCGATATCAGCGGCGGGATTCCGCCTCAGGCCGTGGGGGAAATCAGCCCTTTGGCAAGGGCGAAGCGCGTGAGGCCCGCCACGTCGCGGATGTTGAGACGCTGCATGAGCTGGGCCCGGTGGGTCTCCACCGTCTTGACGCTCAGGTGCAGGCGTGCGGCGATGGCGCGGGTGGCATGGCCCTCGGCGATGAGTTGCAGGATTTCCCGCTGCCGCGGCGTGAGCAGATCAAGGCCCGTGGCGCCGCCGTGCACATAGCCCTCCACCACCTGGCGGGAAATCGCCGGGCTCAGGTACAACTCGCCGCGAGCCACGGCGGCGAGCGTCGCGGCGAGTTCCGCCGCGGCCGCATCCTTGAGCAGGTAGCCGGCGGCCCCGGCCTTGATGGCCTGGGCCACATATTCCTCGTTGGCGTGCATCGAGAGCATCACCACTTTGACGGCGGGAAATTCATTGCGCATGCGGCCGGCGGCCTCCAGTCCATTCAGGCCCTGCATGGCGATGTCCATGAGCACGATGTCCGGCTGCAGCAGGCGCACCTGACGCAGGGCCTCGCGGCCGTCGGCCGCTTCACCCACCACCCGCATGTCCGGCAGAGCCGCGATGAGCGCGACCAGCCCTGCCCGCACCAGGGTATGGTCATCGGCCACGAGTATGCGTACCGGCGTGTCCATACCTGACTCCCGCAACGCCTCCCGGGCACCCGTATCCATGGGCCGGTGATTGCTGTTTTACTCCGTGTCAGCACCTGCCGGCAACCGTACCCGCACTTCGGTACCCTTCCCGGGGTCGGATTCGAAAACGATCTCCCCGCGCAACAGTCGCACCCGCTCTTCCATGGCCAGCAACCCCAGGCTGGTACCGGCCGCGGCCTGCGCGAGAGCCGCGGCCACGTCGAAACCGCGGCCATCGTCGCGCACCGTGAGTGCCAGCATGCCGCTGCTCTCCCGCAGATGGATATGCAGATGTTGCGCGCCGGCATGCCGCAGCACGTTGGTTACCGCAGCCTGCAGCACGCGAAAGCAGGCGGTCTCGCAATCGGGCGAAAAGCGCGGCAAGTCTTCAGCTATGTCGAGGCTCACCTCCAGGGCGTCACGCGGCACCTGCTCGCGCAGGTACCAGCGCACCGCGGCGGCGAGTCCGAGATCATCCAGCAGCGAGGGCCGCAGGTTGAGTGACAGCGTCCGCACCTGGGCAAGAATCTGGGAAACCATCGCGACGTTGTCCTGCAACATGTCTTTCAGATTCGCCGGTACCTGGTCCTCGCAATGATGCAGGTTCATCTGCAAGGCGGTGAGCATGGCGCCCACCTGATCGTGAAGTTCCCGGGCGATGCTGCGCCGTTCCTGCTCCTGGATGTCCAGCATGCGTTGCGACAGGGCCTGCAGCTGCTCCATATAGTGGGCGATGCGCTGCTCGTTTATCTTGCTCTCAGTGATGTCGATGCGTAGCCCCAGCATGCGCAGCGCCCGGCCGCGCTGGTCGAATTCCACCGCCTTGCCGAGACTTCTTATCCAGCGGTAGGAGCCGTCGGCGTGGCGTAACCTGAACTGGATATCGAAGCTATCCTGTCCCTGATCCCGCACCGCCGCCATTTTATTGACGACCAAATCCCGCTCATCGGGATGGGCGCGCGCTTCCCAGACCTCGCGGTTTTGCCCCTCGGCGTCCGGTTCATAGCCCAGCATGCGGAAATAAGTGGGCGTGGCATACCAGCGGTCAGCGCGTATGTCCCAGTCCCACAAGCCGATGCTGGTCGCCTCCAGCGTAAGGCGCAGACGCTGTTCGCTCAGGCGCAGTTCCACCTCGGTCTGGTGACGTGCGCCGACATCCACGCCCATGCCCACCAGGCATATCCTGCCCTGCCATGCGAAGCGCCGGCCGGTGAAATAGTACGGGATGCGGGTGCCGTCACGGCAAAGAAAGTCCGCTTCCACACTGGACTCGCCCTGCGAGAATACGGCCGCTATGCGCTGCCCGGCGAGAGTGCGGTGCTCCGCGGCGATGAACTGCAAGGGTTGCATGCCGCGGATGACGTCCGCGTCGAATCCTGATACCGTCTCGAACCGCCGGTTCCACAGCAGGAACCGTCCGTGATCGTCAAACACGTAGAGAATGCCAGGCAGACTGTTGATGGTTTCATCAATAAACCGCCGTTCCTCTGCGAGCTTCTCCTCGATATTTTTGCGCTCGGCCTCGCGTGCAAAGTTATCGAGCGCGAAGGAGACATCCGCCGCCATCTCATCCAGCGTGGGCAGCAGTTCCTCGGTAAAGAAACCGGCCTCGCCCGCGTAGAGCGTGATGGTGCCAATCACCTTGCCCTGCAGGCGCAGCGGAAACGCCGCCACGGCGCGCACCCCGGCGTGCTGCGCCAGCTCGTGCCAGGGTGCGGTCGCGCGGTCCTCGAGGAAATCGTTGTTGACCACGTGCTGACCGGTACGCGATGCCTGGCCGACGGGACCGCGACCCTCGGGGCGGGAGGGATCAACGGAAACGCGCACCTGTTCCACATAACCCGCGTCCATGCCAAAGTGCGCAACAGCTCGGACCCGAAGATCGGTCTCATCGATCAGGCCGATCCAGGCGAACAGCAACCGGCCGTGCTCCACCGCGATGCGGCACACCTTCGGAAAGAGCTCCTCGCGACTGGTGACGTGCACGATCGCCTGGTTGGTCTGGGACAGCATGTCATAGAGGTCTTTCTGCCGTGCCAGGGCCACTTCGGCGCGTTTGCGCTCGGTGATGTCGTGCACCGTGCCGATCAGGTTGGTGCACCGGCCCGCCGCATCGAATACGGGTGTTATGGACACTTCACCGTGTTTCTCCCCCGACGGATAGACCGAGGTTTCTTCCCAGCGGATGGTTTCCCGGTCGCGAACCGCCGCTTTATAGTTCTGCAGAACCATCCCGCGCGCCGGTTCCGGAATGACTTCCTGCACAAGCTTGCCGACGACCTGGTTTGCGGTCAGGCCGGTGGCTTTCAGGAAAGCCGGATTGACGGATACAAAACGGAACTGGCCATCCGGCTCCACGGCCAGGTAAAACACAACCTCGTTTACATTCTCGTAAATAAGTGAAAGCTGCCGCTCGTTCTCCCACAGCGTCTGCTCCAGGCGCCTGCGCTCACTCACATCCCGTATGATGGCCTGCACTTGGCCGCCGCTGATACGACGGATGCTGGCCTCCACCGGTATGGCACGACCGCTTTTATGGCGCAGGCTGGATTCCCTGAGCAGCGATTGCCCCTGGTTGACTTGCTGGAAGGCAGAGGTGAAATCAGCATCGGATTGGTGTACCAGTTCATCTACGCGCATGCGCAGCAATTCATCGCGGGAGTAGCCGGTCATCCGGCACAGCGCGTCATTCACGTATAGCAGTTCGCCGAAGGCGCGGCGCACAAAGATGCCGTCCGACGCCTGTTCCACCACTTCCCGATAGCGCTGCTCGCTCTGGCGCCGCGCCCGTTCAATGCGATCGAGCGCCGCCGCCATGTCATCCACGCCCCGGGCAATCTCGCCGATTTCTCCACCTTCCCCGGCCACCCCGGTGCGAGTCTGCAGATCCCCCTCGGAAATCCGCCGCAGCGCCCGGATGAGCGGCTGCACGCGCCGCCGCACGAACAGCGTGCTCAGCAGCCAGGCCGACAGCATGATCACCGCGGCCATGGATACCAGCACGCCGAGGTCGCGCTCGAGCGGCAGGATGGCGCGGTCCTCCACCAGCTGCCGGTCCACGCCGCCGGCCAGGTAGATCACGCTGCCGGCTGCGCCTGTCTGGAAACTGCGCAAGCTGTAAAACCGGGTCCGGCCATCCACCCCGGCAACAGTCAGCCGCGATTTCTGCGCGAGCTTGCGCATCGCCAGAAACAGGGCGGAACGGGACTGATCCGTGTCCACCTGCCGACCCGGCGGATAGCGGGCAAACACCTTGCCGTCGGCGGCAAACGCGGTAATCACCACATGCTGCAGCAACAGATTTGAATTTGGAGGTTGCAGGGCGGAGACCGGCACACTGGCGAACAGCACGGCATCCAAGTTTCCGTCAGCATTGAAGTGCGGCAGGCTGAACACCGCCACGTTGTAGCCGACGATGGGACCGAACTGCAGGGGACCGCGGGTGAACCGTTTGGTCTGCAGCACCTCATGGAACCACGGCCAGTGCGCCACAGACAGCAAGTGCATCTGCGGGATACCACTGCAACCCACCGTGCCGTCGAGCGAGATGACGCCCATATTGGCATACAGGGGCAATTTCTTGAGGAGCGCCGCAAACTGCCGGCTGCAGGATTCGGGGCTGGCATTGACTGCAGGCAGCGCGGCCAGCGCGATCAACAGGTCATGGGTGTTGGTGGCGATGCGCTCGTAGCGCTGCACCACCTCATCTGTCCCCACCTGCCCTTCGTTGTAAGCGCGGGCGGCGGCGGCTTGATAGTCGTCAACGGCACGGTAGGCCACCAGCACCAGGGCCGGCAGTGTGCAGATGAACACCAGCAGCACCAGCCGCATGCGCAGGCTTCCGGGCCACCCCCATTTCTTCATCGCTCGGCATCCTTATCCGCCCCACGCGGGGCTGATTCAGTGGCTAGAGCATACCCCCAACCCCCGGTGGATATGGGCATCGCGGCAGCGGCAGACCGGCGGATGGAATGTGCGGATGCCCGGACTGGAGCGGCTGCCGGGGCGAGCCGGAGCATGTTCCCGCAATGCCCTGACGGCATTGCGCGCCGGCGTGCGTCCTGCCTGGGCAGCCAGTGTGAGCGCAGGATGACGGAGCTGGAGCGGGTGATGGGAATCGAACCCACGTTAGCAGCTTGGGAAGCTGCAGTTCTACCATTGAACTACACCCGCGCAGGCCTGCCATTCTAGCGGTGCTGCTCCGCCTGTCAAACAACCAGGGCGCGCACTGCGGCGCTGCGCTAAAATTGCTTCCTTGCAACAACAGCCGGCCATCGCAAGTATGCAG